>NZ_CP046046.1:1697500-1900931 GCF_009676705.1 Spiribacter sp. 2438
CTGTCAACGGTTTGTCATAAACTTTTCTGCAATGTGACCCGCGCGAAACGCCGCTTGCCCACCTGCAGCACGTAGGCCCCGCCCGCCGGCAACTTGAGCTCGCGGTCTTCCACCCGCTCGCCGTCCACCCGGACGGCGCCCTGCTTGAGCATCCGCAGAGCCTCGGAGGTGCTGGGCACCAGCCCCAGATCCTTGAGGAGCGGCACCAGCGCCAGCCCGTCCGCCGGCGCGCTTCGCTCGTGCTCGGGCATGTCGCTGGGCAGGGCACCGCGCTGAAAGCGGGCCACGAACTCCTCGTGAGCAGCGCGGGCACTGGCGGCATCATGGAATCGGGTCACCAACTCATCCGCCAGCTCGAACTTGGCATCGCGGGGATTCATTCCCTCCGTAACCCGATGCCGCAAAGACTCGATTTCGTTCAGTGGCCGGAAACTGAGCAGCTCGAAGTACCGCCACATTAAATCATCGGATACCGACATCAGCTTGCCGTACATCTCCCCGGCGGGTTCTCGAATGCCCACCGTGTTCCCCAGGGATTTGGACATTTTCTGTACGCCGTCCAGCCCCTCCAGCACCGGCGTGGTCATCAGCACCTGGGGCGGCTGACCGTATTCCCGCTGCAACTCCCGCCCCACCAGCAGGTTGAATTTCTGGTCGGTGCCGCCCAACTCCACGTCCGCCCGCAGGGCCACCGAGTCATAGCCCTGCACCAACGGGTAAAGAAACTCATGAATGGCGATGGGCTGATTGCCCTGATAACGCTTGTGAAAGTCGTCCCGCTCGAGCATGCGGGCCACCGTGTGCCGTGATGCCAGCTGAATCATGTCGGTGGCGGTCATCTGACTCATCCAGCTGGAGTTGAACACCACCTCGGTGGCATCCGGATCAAGGATGCGAAAGATCTGATCCCGATAGGTCTCGGCGTTGTGGGCGACATCGTCGGTGGTCAGCGGTTTTCGGGTGGCGCTTCGCCCGGTGGGGTCGCCAATCATCCCGGTAAAGTCACCGATCAGAAACAGAATGTGATGCCCCAGCGCCTGGAACTGACGCATTTTATTAATGAGTACGGTGTGCCCAAGGTGCAGGTCCGGCGCAGTGGGGTCGAAGCCCGCCTTGATACGCAGGGGTCGGCCCGCGGCGAGTCGCTCGCGAAGCTCGTCCTCGCGAATGATTTCATCAACGCCCCGCTGCAGTTGCGCCAACGCCTCCTCTACACCGCTCATCCTGATGCCCCTCTCGTACCCATGCCGGAAAGGCAATGAGTCTACCGAATTCCTCGGCGCTGCGCGTTGACCCCACACCGCCGCCCGGCTATCTTGGCGGCCCATGAAAAGACGTCACGGCTTTCTGGGCCAGCATCCGATTCGCAACGGACTTCTGGGCACAGGAGTCCTGCTCATGGCCGCCGGCGTTTTCCTCCCCGGCAGCGAGACGCCTTCCCCGACGGAGAACCCGACCACCGGCATCCCCCTGACCATCGACCGGGCGCCCATCCAGTCCGCCGACGTGGCGCCCGCGGATACCCCGACCGAAGCAATTCAACCCGCGGCCATCACCACCCCGGTGATGGATGAGGCGCCCACTCCCCAGCTGGACTGGCGCCACCAGACAGTGAAGCGTGGCGACAATCTGGCGGCAGTGTTCCAACGGGCTGGCCTCAGCCCACGGGACGTCCACGACGTGGTCACCAGCAGTGACGAGGCGGCCGGCCTGACCCGACTTTATCCCGGTGATGAAATTGCGCTGGCCTTCGGCGATGACGATGCCCTGGTGGCGGTGCGCTATGAAAAGAGCGAAACCGAGACGCTGTGGGTGGAGCGAGATGACGCCAACGGCGATTTCCAGTCGCGCATCGAGGTGCGGGAGCTCGAGAGCCGCATCGCGGTCACGGACGGTCAGATCAACGTCTCCCTCTACGGGTCGGGCCTGCAGGCCGGTCTGGACGACCGGCTGATCATGGAGCTGGCGCGGATCTTTGGCTGGGACATTGACTTTGCCCTGGACATCCGCCGGAACGACCGCTTTACAGTGGTGTATGAGGAACTTTATCGAGATGGCGAAAAGGTGCGTACCGGGCGCATCCTGGCCGCGGAATTCATCAACCGGGGAGAGCGCTTCCGTGCCCTCCGCTTCGAAGACGGCGACGGTCGCAGTGATTTTTACACCCCCGACGGCCGCAACATGCGGCGCGCCTTCCTGCGTACTCCGACCGACTTCACCCGGGTCAGCTCCGAGTTCAACCCCAACCGGGTTCACCCCGTGTACGGCACCGCTCGACCCCACGTGGGCACCGATTATGCCGCACCGCCCGGGACCCCCATCTGGGCCTCCGGTGACGGCCGGATCATCCATCGCGGGCCCAAAGGGGGCTACGGCAACACCGTGGTCCTGCAGCACGGCGGCAACATCACCACGCTTTATGCTCACATGCGCAACTTCGCCTCCGGCCAGTCCACCGGCGACCGGGTCCAGCAGGGTGACGTGATTGGCTATGTGGGCAGCACCGGGCTGTCCACCGGCCCCCACCTGCACTACGAGTTCCGGGTCGACGGGGTTCACCGCAACCCGAGGACGGTGGAGCTGCCGGCGGCCGACCCCATCGATGAACGCTATCTGGCCGAATTCAGGGCCAACACCGCCGACTGGGTGGCGATGCTGGACGAGGTCAGCGAGACACGGATTGCCCGGGCCGGCGACTAAGCCTGGCGCCGCCGGGCGCCTGTGCGTCGGGTTAATGTCGGGGACCAGCCTGGACGGGGTTGATGCGGTCCTAGCCCGCTTCCCGCCGAATTCCTCCCCGCAGATTCTCAGTCATCAACACACCCCCTTGCTGCCGAAGCTGATCCAGCGACTGCGGGGCATTAATGGGCAGTCGGCATTGGCCGAGGCGCTATCCCTGGATGCGGAGCTCGCCCACCACTACGCCCACGCCGTCAACCGGCTGCTGGCCGATCATTCATGCCCTGCCGAATCCGTCGACGCCATCGGACTGCATGGGCAGACCGTCTGGCACGCCCCCGACGCGGACCCGCCGGTGACCTGCCAGCTGGGTGATCCGAGCCGCCTGGCGCAGGCCACGGGCATCACCGTGGTCGCGGATTTTCGCCAGAGGGACCTGGCCATGGGGGGGCAGGGGGCACCATTGGCCCCCCTGTTTCACGGGGCGCTGTTCAGCCGTTCCGGGCCCCGTGCCGTCCTCAATCTGGGCGGCATTGCCAACCTGACGCTGATGGACGCCGGGGGAGCCATCCTCGGCGGCCATGACTGCGGGCCCGCCAACACCCTGATGGATGCCTGGGCCCAGCGGCACCTGAATCAGCCCCATGACGCGGCGGGTGCGTGGGCGGCATCGGCAGCGCCGGACCCGGGTCTGTTGGAGAAACTGCTGGCAGATCCGTACTTCCAGCGGCCGCCGCCCAAGAGCACGGGGCCGGAGCGGTTCAACCTGAATTGGCTGGAATCCCACCGGGTCCACATCCTGGACCGCGGCTCAGTACAGGCGACCCTGGCCGAACTGACGGTGGAAAGCGTCGCCGGCTCGCTAGAGGCCGCCCCCGTCGCCGTCGATGACCTGGTGCTCTGCGGTGGCGGAACCGCCAACCGCCATCTCGTGAAGCGGCTCGAGGAGCGCTTGGAGCCGCTGCCGGTGATCACCAGTGACGCCCTTGGCTATCCGGCAGGGTCCATCGAGGCCCTGGGTTTTGCCTGGCTCGCGGACGCTGCCCTGGAGGGGCGGAAGTTATCGCTTGAGAACATTACCGGCGCGCGGCGACCCGCGCGCCTGGGCGGTATTTACCCGGCCTGAGCGGCGCTCAGACGCCGAAGGACGAGCCGCATCCGCAGGTGGTGGAAGCGTTGGGGTTGCGAATCACGAACTGAGCGCCTTCGATCCCCTCGACGTAGTCGATTTCGGCCCCTTCCAGATAGGCGCCGCTCATGGGATCCACCAACAGGGTGACGCCGCCATTCTCGACCACCGCGTCACCGGGTTCTTCGCTCTCGTCAAACATGAACCCGTACTGAAAGCCCGAGCAGCCGCCTCCGGTAATGTAAACCCGCAGCTTGAGGTCCTGATTGTCTTCTTCATCCAGCAGCTGGCGCACTTTGGTGGCCGCGCTGTCGGTGAAAACCAGCAGGTCTTCCTGTTCGACAACCGTCATGATGTCTGTCTCCAAATAGGACTTTTCCGGTACGCATTCTCAACGCGGCTGGCAAGGGTCGTCAATGCCCTCATGGCAATACCGCGGTGTGGATCAGCCCGGCGGTCTCGTCCAGACCCAGCATGAGGTTCATGTTCTGCACGGCCTGGCCTGCGGCGCCCTTGACCAGATTGTCCTCCACCGCCAGAACCAGCGCCATGTCGCTGTCGGCAGGACGGTGCACGGCGATGCGAACCAGGTTGTTGCCGCGGACACTGCGGGTCTCCGGGTGACTGCCCGGCGGCAGGACATCCACGAAGGGCTCATCGGCATAGCGCGCCTCGTAGAGCGACTGAAGATCCGTGGCGGGATCCTTCAGGGGCGCATAGAGCGTCGCATGAATGCCGCGGATCATGGGCACCAGGTGAGGGACAAAGGTCAGGCCCACCGGCTGACCCGCGGCCTCTTCCAGGCCCTGACGGATTTCCGGCAGATGTCGATGCCCCCCCGCGCCGTAGGCATGAAAGTTTTCGGTGGCTTCGCACAACAGGGTGTGCTGCTTCGGCTGGCGTCCGGCCCCACTGGCGCCGGACTTTGCGTCGGCGACCACATGACTCAACTCCACGGCCCGGGTCTCCACCAGGGGCAGCAGACCCAGCTGAACCGCCGTGGGGTAGCAGCCCGGGTTGGCCACCAGACGGGCACTGCGAATGGCCTCGCGATGCCGCTCCGGCAGTCCATAGACCGCCTCCGCCGCCAGATCCGGGCAGGTGTGCTCCATGCCATACCACTGCGACCACAGCGCCAGGTCGCGAATACGGAAATCCGCGCCGAGGTCAATCACCCGAACGCCGCGCTCAACCAGCGCCGGGGCCATCTGCATGGCCGTGCCGTTGGGCGTGGCAAAGAAGACCACGTCACAGGCGGCCAGGGACGCATCCCCGGGGTCGCTGAAGCGGAGGTCCAGCACACCGCGGAGGTTGGGAAATACCGCATCCACCCGCTGGCCCGCCTGACCCCGGGAGGTGATGGTGGTCAGTTTTACCTCGGGGTGCGCGGCCAGCAGCCGCAGCAACTCAACTCCGGTGTAGCCTGTGCCTCCGACAATGCCGGCGGTTACCATATTGTTGCTCCTGAATCGCTGATTCGGCGTGGGTTGGCTCATGATGCCAGATCGGGGCGGCCCACTGGAGATCGCCTCTGCCGTCGCCGGATGCTGGTAAAATCCGGTTATTCAATCGGGAGACCACACCCATGGCAAAGAACGCATTAACCGGTCTGGTGGCGCTGATGGTACTCGGCGCTCTGACATTTGCCTGGCTGGGACCACGCAGCGGCGACCCGGCGCCGGATGTGGCCCTGCATCTGCTGGATGGCGAGGCCGTCCCGCTGGCGGACTATCGCGGCGGCCCGGTGCTGATTCAGTTCTGGGCGACGGATTGCCCCACCTGCATCAGTGAAATGCCCGAGCTGGTGGAGCTGTACGAAACCCTGGGTCCTCAGGGGCTGACGCTGGTGGGCGTTGCCATGGAATACGACCCGGAGCGCCGGGTCCGCAACCTCGTCGATCGAAAGGGCCTGCCCTACCCCATCGCCCTGGATGAGGGTGCCCGGGTGGCCAATGCCTTTGACAACATCCGCGTCACCCCGACATCGGTACTGATCGACGCCGAGGGTCGCATTGTCTGGCAGCGTATCGGCTTGCTGAACTTTGATCGGCTCCACAACGAAATCCGCAACCTGCTGCCCGAGGAGCAGTCTGCATGACGTATCTCTGGGTCAAGGCATTCCATCTGATCAGCATGGTCACCTGGTTCGCCGCACTGTTCTATCTGCCACGGCTGTTTGTCTACCATGCCATGGCCGAAGACGAGGTCGGCCGGGAGCGCTTCAAGGTGATGGAGCGCAAGCTCTATCGGGGCATCATGACGCCCAGCGCCGTGGTGACCATCGGGCTTGGCGTATGGCTGATCGCCATGCAGCCATTCTGGCTGCAGCAGGGATGGCTGCACGTCAAGCTTTTGCTGGTGGCAGCGCTGGCGGGCTATCACCTTTACTGCGGGCGATTGCTGAAGGCGTTTGCCGAAGACCGCAACCCGCACGGCCACGTGTGGTACCGCTGGTTCAATGAAGCGCCG
The DNA here is from genome assembly GCF_009676705.1 of Spiribacter sp. 2438. Taxonomy (GTDB): domain Bacteria; phylum Pseudomonadota; class Gammaproteobacteria; order Nitrococcales; family Nitrococcaceae; genus Spiribacter. The sequence goes on from NZ_CP046046.1 coordinate 1,703,778, forward strand.
GTAATTGTCTTGATCGGGGTGATCCTACTGGCCACACTGAAACCGTGGATATGAGCGGTACCGCTTATGCCGTTGATTTTTTTCTGGTACATTAAACCGTACCGAACAAGTCCAGTATGGTTAGGTCCATGAACAACGCTCAACAAACCGGCGCCGACGACGCCTATCTCCGTGATCTACTGCAGCAGGCCGGTCTGCGGGCCACCCGGCAGCGGCTGGGGCTGGCGGAACTGATTTTCGGCCAGGGTGAGCGTCACCTCACCGCCGAGGGTGTCTATGCCGAGGCCCTCGACGCCGGGCTGCGGCTGTCCCAGACCACGGTGTACAACACCCTGCATCAATTCACCGAAGCGGGCCTGCTGCGCGAAATCCTTGCCGATCCACGCCGCATCTACTTCGACACCAACGTCGCCCCGCATCATCACTTTCTTGATGAAGACACCGGCGCCATGGAGGACATACCCGCCGAGACCGTGGCGGTCAGCTCACTCCCCAAGCCCCCGGATGGCAAGTCCATCGAGAGTGTTGATGTCATCGTTCGGGTTCGGAGTGCCTCGCCGGCCTGACAGAATCAGGCAATCTGGCGCAGGTGCTCAGTTGCGGCCTGCGCGGACCAGACCCCCCAGCCCATGCTCATCCAGCGTGCGATGAATTAGCCCGCGAACCGCTTCCGGCGTTTCGCACACCAGCGCCTCCGCCAGCAGCGCCTGACACTGGGCCAGTGTCAGCGTGCGAATCACCCACTTGACCCGCATCAGCCGACCGCTACTCATGGACAGGCTGTCCATGCCCATGGCCAGCAACAACGGCGCAATGCCCGGCTCGCCGGCCATGCTGCCGCACAGCGAGACGGGACAGTTGGCCCGCCGCCCCGCCTGGGCCACCTCGTTCACCGCCCGCAACACCGCCGGGTGCAACTCGTCGTAAAGCGAGGCCACCCGGCTGTTATTGCGATCCACCGCCAGCAGGTACTGGGCCAGATCGTTGCTGCCGATGGACAGGAAATCCAGCCGACGGGCGAGGCTCTCCGCCTGATACACCGCCGCCGGCACCTCCACCATGGCGCCCACGCGGGGTCGGGTGGTGATTACGCCCTCTTCCTCGAGTTCCTCCCGAGCCCGCGCCACCAGGGCGGTGGCCTGCTCCGCCTCCTCAAGACGCGTGACCATGGGGAACATGATCTGCAGATTGTCGAAACCCACCGAGGCCCGCAGCATGGCCCGTAACTGGGTCAGGAAGATTTCCGGGTGATCCAGGGTCATGCGCACCCCCCGCCAGCCAAGAAAGGGGTTGGCGTCGTTGGTGGGGAAATACGGCAGCGGCTTGTCGCCCCCCACATCCAGTGTGCGCAGTGTCACCGGTTGCGGCGCAAAGGCCCCCAGGACCTCCTGATACAGGGCCGCCTGTTCTTCTTCCCCCGGAAAACGGTCCTGGATCATGAACGGAAACTCGGTTCGATGCAGACCCACCCCGTCGCAGCCAATCTCCAGCGCCGGGTTGATTTCGGCGGCCAGGCCCGTGTTCACGCACAGGCGGATGCTGGCGCCATCGGGGGTTTGAGCGGGCAGGCCGGAGAGATCAGCCAGCTCTGCAGTGAGTGCTTCTTCCTCCTGCTGAAGCCGCGCGTATTCGGCACGCAGCGGCTCGGCGGGATCCACCTCGACCCGCCCCCGGTAGCCATCCAGAATCAGTGACCGCCCCTGCAGATCATGCACCGGCAGGTCCGCCACCCCCATCACCGCCGGCACCCCCAGCGCCCGGGCCAGGATGGCAATGTGCGAGTTCGCCGAGCCGCCGGCGCTGAGGACGCCGGCCAGTCGGTCCGCCGGGATCTCCGCCAGCTGCGAAGCACTGAGCTCCTCACCCACCAGAATCACCCGCTCCGGCAGCTCACCGTGATCCACCTCAATGGCCAGCAGCCGGGCCAGTACACGGCGGCCCATGTCGCGGACGTCGTCGGCCCGCTCCCGCAGATAGGGATCGTCCATGGCCTCGAACCGGCGCACATGCTCACTGATGGTGCGGCGCAGGGCGAAGGGCGCCCAGTGCCCCTGATGGATGCGATCAATCACGCCGCGGGTGAAACTCTCGCCTTCCAGCATTCGCTGATAGACGTCGAACAGCAGTTGCTCGCCCTCGGGCAGCTGATCGCGCATGCGCTCGGAGAGCCCCTGCAGATCGCTGATCACGGCGGCCACCGCCTGGTTGAAGTCGGTGATTTCCCGGGCCGGGTCCGTGACCGGGCGGTCCGGGACATTGCTGAGGCGGGCCATGGGCGTGACCACCAGCCCTTCGCCCATGGCGACGCCGCTGGAGCCGCCGATGCCGTCCAGCCCCAGTACCTGACCCGGCGTGGGGTCAACCGCCGCGGAGAGTTCTCCCCGGACCCGGGCGTAGGCAATGACCCCCGCCAGCTGCGAGGCCATGGTCACCAGAAAAGCCACCTCGGCGTCATTGAACCGGTCGCCCACCTGGCGCTGTACCACCAGCACCCCCAGCCGGGAACGATAGTGGATGACGGGAACACCGAGAAAAGAGTGGAAACGCTCCTCGCCGGTTTCCGGGAAATAGCGAAACCGCGGATGCCGGTCGGCATTGTCCAGGTTAACCGATTCCTCGCGCTGGGCGACCAGACCCACCAGGCCTTCGTCCAGGGACAGGGTGACCTGACCAACTGCTTCCGGGTTGAGGCCCCGGGTGGCCACCAGTCTCAGCTGGCCGCCGCCGGCCTCCAGCAGATAGACGGAGCAGACGTCCGCCCCGGTGGCCTCGGCCACCTGATCGACAATGATTTTGAGGGCCTCGTTGAAATCCCCCGCCTCGTTGACTGCCTCGACAACACGATGAAGGGTGGAGAGCACCCGTCAGCCCCGTTGCGACCGTGGCTGGATCACCGGTGGCTGCCCCGGCCCGGGGTTGGCCGGCCGCCGGGGTGGCCCGTCCGGGAATAGCATGGGCGCCAGCTGCTCCAGGGCCCGCTCGTAGACACTGCGCTTGAAAGACACCACCTGCTCCAGGGGATCCCAGTAGGACACCCAGGCCCAGTCATCAAACTCCGGCTGACCGGTGGCATCCAGGCGCACCGCGGCGTCTTCGGTCTCGAGCCGCAACAGGAACCAGACCTGTTTCTGGCCAATGCAGGTGGGCTTCTGCCGACGCCGGATCAAATGCCGGGGCAGGCGATAGCGCAGCCAGCCCCGGGTGGAGCCCAGTACCGAGACGTGATGGGGCGCCAGCCCCACCTCTTCGTGGAGTTCGCGATACAGGGCGGCCTCGGGACTTTCCGAGCGCTGAATGCCTCCCTGGGGAAACTGCCAGGCCTCCTGGCCGATGCGTCGGCCCCAGAAAACCTGTCCGCCGGCGTTCGCGAGGATAATCCCAACGTTTGGACGAAAACCCTGCGAATCAATCACTTGCAATACCCGGAAGGCAGCCTCATTGCCTGTCATTCTTCCACAGACCACAATCACCCGGCAATCGACTAGCTAACGGAGCCTGCATGCAACTCGCCATATTCGATCTGGATAACACCCTGCTGGGCGGGGACAGTGACTACCTGTGGGGTCAGTACCTGATCCACCAGGGCGCCGTGGATGCGGCGCACTACGAAGCGGAAAATCGCCGCTTCATGGAGGCCTACGAAGCGGGTGATCTGGACATCGACACCTTTTTGGAGTTTGCGCTGCGCCCACTGGCAGAAACGCCTTATGAAGTGCTGACCGCCTGGCGTCGGGCTTTCATCGACTCCCACATCCGGCCGCGGGTGCTGCCAGCCGCCCGGGCGCTGGTGGAACAACACCGCGAGGCGGCTCATGGCCTGATGATCATCACCGCCACCAACCGCTTCATCACCGAGCCCATCGCGGAGCTGTTCAACATACCGGTGCTGCTGGCCACCGAGCCGGAAGTGCAGGACGGTGCCTTCACCGGCCGCCACCGGGGGGTGCCCACGTTTCGCGACGGCAAGATCACCGCGCTGCAGCAGTGGCTGGATGCCGAAGGGCGGATGACGGACGCCATGCACTTCTACAGTGATTCACGCAATGATCTGCCCCTACTCGAGCATGTTGACCATCCGGTGGCGGTGGATCCGGACCCGGTGCTGGAGGCTGCCGCGCGAGACCGAGGCTGGCCGGTGATCACCCTGCGTGAGGGGGATATACCCCAGCCCCTGGACCCTTCCGCCCGCGGCGGCGACCCCGCATAATTGAAGAGTTTTGTTACCGAGGAATCTCGCCATGAATGCCCGGCTGTCCCGCTGGTCCATCGCCGCCATCTGTTTACTGGCCCCCGTGCTTGCCAGTGCCGAAATCACTGTTGAGGGGGCCTGGTCCCGGGCCACGGCGCCGGGCCTGGAAACCGGAGGCGCCTACTTCCATCTCACCAACACCGGCAGCCGGGGTGACCGCCTGGTGGGGGTCCGCACTGACCGGTCGCCGCGGGTGGAACTGCACCAGACCATCGAAGAAGGCGGCAATGCCCGCATGATCCACACGCCCGAGGTCCGCATCCCCGCCGGCGGCGAGCTGATCTTCGAGCCCGGCGGGCGTCACGTCATGCTCATGGGCCTGGAGACACCGCTGCAGGAAGGCGAGCGCTACGAAATCGTGCTGGAGCTGGAGCGGGGCGGTGACCTGCCCATTGACGTGGAAGTCCGGGCCCCGACGGCCATGGACGCGGGTCACGACCACGGTCATGACCATGATCACAGTCACGGTCACGGTCACGGTCACGGTCATGATCATGGCGATGGCCATGGCCACGGCCATTAACCGGACGACGCCATGGGCCACTGATCCGGCGGCCGCCGGGGCCGCCGGGCTCAGATGACCCGGGAGAACCGCCGCTGGTTGCGGGCCTCGACCAGATAGGCGTCGAAGGGCATGGCCACGTTTCTAAGGAAGAACTGCCCGCGCTCGGTGACCGCCAGCCCCCGGGCGTGGATGTCCAGCAGCCCGTCATCCACCAGAGGCGTCAACTCTTCCAGCGCCTCCGCAAAGTACTGACGGAAAATCACGCCGTGACGCTCTTCCACCGTGTCAAAGTCTACCCGGCCCTGACACATCACCGACTGGATCACATCCCGGCGCAGCCGGTCATCCGCTGACAGCTCCACGCCCCGCCAGATCGGCAGTTCCCCCGCGGACACCGCTTCGGCATGACCCTCGGGATCCCGGCGGTTCTGGCTGTAGGCATCACCGATCTGACCAATGGAAGACGCCCCCAGACCGATCAGGTCCAGATCCGGACGGGTGGCGTAGCCCTGAAAATTTCGGTGCAACGTGCCGTCATTGGCGGCCTGTGCCAGCTCGTCCCCGGGCAGCGCGAAGTGATCCATCCCAATGTATTGATAGCCGCCCTCGGCAAGACGCTGCATGGCCTCGATGAGCAGGGTGAGCTTGTTCTCGGCGGAGGGCAGACTGGCCTCGGCGATCTGCCGCTGGATGCGGAACATCTGGGGCATGTGCGCATAGTTGTACAGCGCGATGCGATCCGGCCGGATGTCCTGCACAGCGTCCAGGGTTCGATGCAGGCGCTCCGGAGTCTGCAGGGGCAGCCCATACATCAGGTCCAGATTGACCGAATGAAACCCTTGGGCCCGGGCCTCGGCCACCACGTCGGCGGTGTCCTTCACGCCCTGAATGCGATTAATGGCCTTCTGCACGTCCGAATCGAAGTCCTGAACCCCCAGGCTGAGTCGATTGAAACCCAGCTCCGCCAGCCGGGCGACCCGTTCCCGGTCGACGGTGCGGGGATCCACCTCGATGGAGAACTCACGCACCGGCGGGTCCGCCAGCGGAAAACGGTCCCGAATCGCGCCGATGAGCCGCTCCAGATCCGCATCCGTGAAATAGGTGGGGGTGCCACCGCCCAGGTGCAGCTGTTCCACCGGCCGATCGTCATCGAACAGCGCCGCCTGCAGGTCCAGCTCCTGGATCAGGCGGTCCAGATAGCGCTCCGCCCGGCGGTAATTGGCGGTGATGACCTTGTTGCAGGCACAGTAGAAACAGACCGTGCGGCAGAACGGTACGTGCACGTACAGCGACAGGGCCCGGGGCATGGGATCGCCGTTGCCGGCGGCCACCCGCTCCCGGTATCGCCTGCCATCAAAGGCTTCGGTAAACTGAGCAGCGGTGGGATAGGACGTATAACGGGGCCCGGTCACGTCGTAACGTCTCAGCAGCTCGCGCTCCAGCGGTAGTCTGTTGGCCATAACAGCCTTCTCCATGATCGATCGTTGGCCTGACGATAGCGGTCATTGGGAATCGAAGTGTTGACCTGAATCATCTGTTCGGGTCACCCCGGCGGGAGAAGACATGAAGCGCGATCCGGCGCGGCAATTCGACAACGGCGACCCCCCCGAGCCCCCGGCCCCCATCACTTGGCGGGGCGCCATCGCCCGCTATGTCTGGCTCAGCCTGGCGCTGTTTTTCGTGGGTCTGGGCAGCATCGGCGTGGTGGTGCCGCTGATGCCCACCACGGTTTTTCTGCTAATGGCCGCCTACTGTGCCTCGCGCAGCTCACCGGCACTGCATGCCTGGCTGTACAGTCACCACCGCTTCGGCCCGCTGTTGCGGGACTGGCGGGATCACCGCGCCATCCGACCCCGGGCCAAAGTCACCGCCATCATCCTCGTGGCCATCAGCGGGATCATCACCTGGATAACCGTGGAAGCCGTGACCCCGCGCCTGATTGCTCTGGGCGTGCTGCTGTGTGTGGTCGTGTTTCTGATTACGCGTCCCCACGGCCCCGATAACCGCAGGAGCAAGCCCAATCCGCCGGAATCAGGCCAGCGCGGCGATGATGAATAGCCCCACCGTGCAGGCGAAGGCGGCCATCCAGGCAAGACTCCGCAGGGTCGGGCGATCGACGATATAGAAAAGCCCGTAGGCACCGCGAAAAACCAGAAACAGCACCGCCAGCACGTCCACGGGGCCCTGGGGCGCGCCCAGCTGATGGGCGATGATCACCGCCGCCGCAAAGGGCGGGAATGCCTCGAAGGTATTGAGCTGGGCCCAGTGGGCACGCTGCCGCCACCCCTCCAGGCTGGTCAGCCACTCCCGCGGACGGGCGTTGTCAAAGTCGCCCCGAGACTTGGCGAGCCCGGCGAACACGATGGGCAGAAAAATCGCGGCCAGCACACAGTAATACGCGATGCTCATGGCGACTCCCCTTCCAGCTCGGCGGCAACGGCACGATGGCCGATGTCCGAGCGCACAAACCGTCCCGGCCACTCAATGGAGTGAGCCAGGTCATAGGCGGCGGCCTGGGCGGCGGCCGTGTCCCGACCGAGGGCACAGACACAGAGCACCCGGCCACCGGCGGTGACCACTTCGCCGGCGTCGTTCAGGGCGGTGCCGGCATGAAACACCTGCCGATCCGCTCCCGGTTCACCAGACAGGCCGGAGATGACGTCGCCACGGCGATAATCCCCGGGATAGCCTTCGGCGGCCAGCACCACACCCAGGCAGGGCCGGGGGTCCCATTCCACATCAGCAGTGGCCAGCTCGCCGTCGAAGGCCGCCTCCAGCAGATCCACCAGATCCGTGCGCAGGCGCATCAGAATGGGCTGGGTTTCCGGATCACCCAGCCGGACATTGAACTCAAGCACCCGGGGCACACCGTCGGCATCGATCATCAGCCCGGCATAGAGAAAGCCGCGAAACCCTCGCCCCTCGGCGCTCAGGCCCGCCACCGTGGGGCGGATGACCGTGTCCATGATGCGGTGGTGCAGCGCCTCGGTCACCACCGGCGCGGGAGAATAAGCGCCCATGCCGCCGGTGTTGGGGCCCTGGTCACCGGCGTCCCGGGCCTTGTGGTCCTGGGAACTGGCCAGGGGCAGCACCGACTCGCCGTCCACCATGGCGATGAAGCTGGCCTCTTCACCCACCAGAAAATCCTCTACCACGATGCGCTCACTGGCGGCGCCAAAGGCGCCACCCAGCATGGCCTCGGCGGCCTCCAGGGCTTCGTCCAGGGTCTGCGCCACGGTAACGCCCTTGCCCGAGGCCAGGCCGTCGGCCTTGATCACCAGCGGTGCGCCGCGCTCGCGAATCCAGGCCCGGGCCGGCTCCAGGGCATCAAAGCTGCGATAGGCCGCGGTGGGGATGTCGTGACGCTCGAGAAACGCTTTGGCGAAGGCCTTGGATGCCTCCAGCTCGGCAGCGGCCTGGCGTGGCCCGAAGCAGCGCAGACCCGCGGCCTCGAAAGCGTCCACAACGCCCGCCGCCAGCGGTGCTTCCGGGCCCACTACGGTCATGGCAACGCCCAGCCGCTGGGCCAGATCCCGCAACCCGACAACATCGGTCGCGGACACCGCCACGTTCTCAACCCCGGGCTCACCAGCGGTGCCGGCGTTACCGGGTGCCACATAGACCCGCTCAACCCGGGGGGAGCGGGCCAGCCGCCAGGCCATGGCGTGTTCGCGCCCGCCACCCCCGATGACCAGAATCCTCATCACGCCTCCTCGCTCAATGTCGAAAGTGCCGCATGCCGGTGAACACCATGGCGATGCCGTGCTCGTCGGCGGCGGCGATCACCTCTTCATCACGCATGGAGCCACCGGGCTGGATGATGGCCTGCACGCCGGCCTCGGCCGCCTGATCGACGCCGTCCCGAAACGGAAAGAACGCGTCAGACGCCAGCACCGCCCCCTGCAGGGACAGTCCGGCGTCCTCGGCCTTGCGGACACCGATACGGGCACTGTCGACGCGACTCATCTGGCCGGCACCAATGCCGAGGGTGCGGCCGTGACGGCCATAGACAATGGCGTTGGACTTGACGTGGCGGGCCACCCGCCAGACAAAATCCAGGTCCGCCTCCAGCGCCGCATCCACCGCCGTGCGGGTCACGCAGCGCAGGCCGTCAGGCCCCACCAGCTCCGCGTCCACGTCCTGCACCAGCAGGCCGCCATCCAGCGGCTGAAGACGCCAGCCCGCCGTGGGCGCTGGGCCATCAGCGATTTCCAGGACCCGCAGATTGGGTTTGCGCCCGGTCACCGCCAGCGCCGCATCCGTGACGACGGGCGCCAGGATGACTTCGACGAACTGCTGATCAAGAATCGCCCGGGCGGCGGCCTCATCCAGGGGGTGATTGAAAGCGATAATGCCGCCGAACGCCGAGGTGGGGTCGGTGGCGAAGGCGGCCTGATAGGCCTCGAGCAGCGAGTCGGCGGTGGCCACACCGCAGGGGTTGGCATGTTTGACGATCACGCAGGCGGGCTGCTCGAAGGCACCCACGCAGCTCCAGGCGGCGTCGGCATCCGCCAGATTGTTGTAGGAGAGCGCTTTGCCCTGGCGCTGGACATGGCGGGCAAAGCTGCCAGCCGCTGCATCCGGGGCGCGGTAGAACGCCGCCGCCTGATGCGGATTTTCGCCATAGCGAAGATCGGCCTGCTTGGCCCAGGCCCGATTGAGCTGGCCGGGAAAGCCGGGCCCGGATTCCGCCTCGCCGCGGGCGGACAGGTAATTGCTGATGGCCGCGTCGTAGCGGGCCACGTGGTTGAATGCCGCCACCGCCAGTTCGAACCGCAGAGCGTCGTCCAGGCCGCCGTTAGCGGCGATGGCGGCCCGCACGGCGTCGTATTGCTCCGGCTCGGTCACCACGCCCACGCCGGCATGGTTTTTGGCCGCCGCACGCAACATTGCCGGGCCGCCGATGTCGATGTTCTCGATGGCCTCCGCCAGGGTGCAATCCGGGCGGGCCACGGCGGCCTCGAAGGGGTAGAGGTTGACCACCAGCAGATCGATGGGCGGGATGTCGTGGTCGGCCATCACCGCATCGTCCTCACCCCGTCGGCCCAGCAGCCCCCCATGAACCCGGGGGTGCAGGGTTTTGACCCGACCTGCCATGATCTCCGGAAAACCGGTGTAGTCACCGACCTCGATAACGGGAACGCCGGCTTCACTGAGCAGCCGGGCGGTTCCACCGGTGGAGAGTATTTCCACGCCGGCCCCGGCGAGCGACTGAGCGAAGGCGGCGACGCCGGTTTTATCAGAAACACTGATCAGGGCCCGGCGCACGGGCTGGGAACTGGCCGAAGCCGTCATCACAGGCACTCCGTTGAGTTAGCGGTCGAGGTGGTACTGGCGAAGCTTCTTGCGCAGGGTCCCGCGGTTGATGCCGAGGGCTTCTGCCGCCCGGGTCTGGTTGCCGTTGTAGTGGTCCATCACGATTTCGAACAGTGGCGCTTCCGCCGCCTCGATCACCATCTGGTGAAGCCCGTGGCAGGGGTGGCCATCCAGGGTCTCGAGGTACGACGTCAGCTCATCGCGGACGCAAGCGCCAATCGGCCCCTCGCGTGCGCCGTCCCGGCTGGGTTGGTCCGTCATGGCATCGTCCCTCTGAAAGCAAGCCCGAAATCATAACCATTGGACGCCCGCCATTAAAGCGCGGAGCGCCGGCCATCCAGCCGGGTCCAGTCGCCATGGGTCGTCTCGGGGAGAAAATCCACATCCGCCCGGTAGGCGGCACGCACGGTTTCGGCCTGGTGGTTCAACAGACCCGCGAGCATGATCCAGCCACCGGGTTTGAGCGCCGCCCGCAGGGATGGCGCCAACTCCACCAGAATGCCTGCCAGAATATTGGCGATCACCCCATCGGCGCGGGGCAGTGGGTCGTTCACACCCATGACCTCGAGTCGGTCGGTCACCCCGTTGCGGCGAGCGTTTTCGGCGGTGGCCAGCAGGGCTTGCGGATCATTGTCCACCGCGACCGCCCGTGAGGCCCCCAGCCGCAGCGCCGCGATGGCCAGCACGCCGGACCCGCAGCCATAGTCGATGACCGTCTGGCCGACGGGCGGCCTGGCCGCCAGGGCCTGCAGACACAGCGCCGTGGTGGGATGGGTGCCGGTTCCGAAGGCGAGACCGGGATCCAGTCGCAGCTTGACCGTGGCCGCTGCCGGCGGCTCCCTATCGCCGGGAACCACCCACAGACCGTGGCCGAAATCCATGGGACCGAAATCCGCCATCCAGGCCCGTTCCCAGGCCTGGTCCGCCAGTTCGATCTGTTGCCAGCCGGCTGGTGGCTCGCCCAGCGCCTCGGCAACCGCTGCCTGGACCGCGGTCAGGTCAGTGCCGGTCTCGAACAGCCCCTGTACTTGCACTCGGTCCCAGAGCCGGGTCTCACCGGGCCCCGGTTCCAGCACCGCCTCGGCCTCCGGGGGTTCCCCCAGCGTGACCGACAGGGCACCGGCCGCCTCAAGGGCCGCTTCCGCCAGGCCCGCCCGGGCGGCCGGGAGCTCAAAGGCCACCTGCCGCCAGGCCATGCTCAGCGGTTTTCGCCGGGGAGCCAGAGCACGTCGCCCCCGGCCTCGCGATTGGCGTCGCGGGCCAGCACGAACAGATAGTCCGACAGGCGATTGAGGTAGCGCAGGACTTCCTCGTTGATGGGGGTCATGCTGGCCAGAGCGGCGGTGTCCCGCTCGGCCCGGCGGGCCACGGTGCGGGCATGGTGCAAATGCGCCGCCGCCGGGCTGCCGGCGGGCAGGACGAACGAGCGCAGGGTCTCGAGGCCGGCGTTGACCCGATCGATTTCCTGTTCCAGCCAGGTGGTCTGGGCGGCGACCACCCGCAGCGGTTCGTAGGGGGGATCCTCCTGCTCCGGCGTGCACAGATCCGCGCCGACATCGAACAGATCGTTCTGGATCCGGGCCAGCGCCTGGTCCAGCGGCCCGGCGGCGTGCAGGCGGCAGATCCCCAATAGGGCATTGAGCTCGTCCACGGTGCCATAGGCAGTGACCCGGGCATCGGTCTTGGCCACCCGGCTGCCATCGCCCAGCATGGTCTGGCCGGCATCGCCGGTGCGGGTGTAGATGCGCGTCAGCTTGACCACGGGATCAGCCTGAAACCCGGGCGACGGCGTCGTCAATCTCCGCCACCGCGGCGTCGTAGCCCTTCCAGCCATTGACCTTCACCCATTTGCCGGGCTCCAGGTCCTTGTAGCGCTCAAAGAAGTGGCTGATCTGGTCCAGCAGCAGCGACGGCAGATCCCCCGGCGCCTGCACGTGGTCATAGATCGGGGTGAGCTTGCTCACCGGAACGCACAGCAGCTTCGCGTCCTCACCGCCTTCGTCAGTCATTTCCAGCACCCCCACCGGGCGAGCGCGAATCACCGAGCCGATCACCAGTGGGAATGGGGTGATCACCAGTGCATCGAGAGGGTCGCCGTCACCGCACAGGGTCTCGGGAATGTAGCCGTAGTTGGCCGGGTAGCGCATGGACGTTCCCATGAACCGGTCCACTTCGATAGCGCCGGTGTCCTTGTCCACCTCGTACTTGACCGGGTCGGCCTGGGCCGGAATTTCGATGATGACGTTGAGATCGTCGGGCAGGCTCTTCCCTGCGGTGATGCCCTGGTAGGCCATGCTGAACTCTCCTTGGTTGAAGCCAGTGACTGTGCGGCGGAGTATACCCGTGCCCCGCCAACGGGTCAGTCCCGGAACGGCGGCAGCCGCCTGGCCACCCGCTGCCCCCGGAGTCGGGCATACACCGGCAGGCCGTCCCGGTACGGCGGATAATCCTCGCCCTCGATCAACGGCCGCAGGTAGCGGAGGCAGGACTCGGTGACGAAGAATCCGCTGTCGTCGATGTAATCAGCGGGCATGCGGGCCTCGACATTGGCCACTTCCGCCAGCGGCACCTCGCCGATGTGCCAGCGATAGGGCTGGTCCGATTCACGCACAATGGTGGGCATGATGGCGTTGCGGCCCGCCAGCGCATATTCCACCGCGGCCCGGCCCAGGGCATAGGCCTGTTCCACATCGGTGGCCGAAGCGATGTGCCGGGCTGCCCGCTGCAGGTAGTCCGCGATGGCGTAGTGGTATTTGTAGCCCAGCGCATCCTTGACCATAGCCGCCACCGTCGGCGCCACACCGCCCAGCTGAACGTGCCCGAAGGCGTCGCGGGTGCCCTGATCGGACAGGAACTGGCCATCCGCGGTGCGGACTCCTTCGGAAACCACCACCACGCAGTAGCCAATTCGCTCAACGCAATCCTGAACCCGGGCGAGAAAACGCTGCTCGTCCAGGGGCACTTCCGGCAGCAGAATCACGTGGGGTGGATCATCCGGTGCCTCCCGGGCCAGCGCGGAGGCGGCGGCGATCCAGCCGGCGTGGCGCCCCATGGTCTCGAGGATGAACACCCGGGTGGAGGTCCGGGCCATGGAGGCCACATCGAGGCCCGCCTCGCGGGTCGCGACGGCGATGTACTTGGCCACTGATCCGAAGCCCGGACAGGTGTCGGTCACTGGCAGGTCATTGTCCACGGTTTTGGGAATGCCGATGCAGGTGATCGGGTGGCCCATGGATTCGCCCAGCTGGGCGACCTTGTGCGCCGTGTCCTGGGAGTCGCCGCCACCGTTGTAGAAGAAATAACCGATGTCGTGGGCCTGGAACACCTGGATCAGACGCTCGTACTCGGCGCGATTTTCTTCGAGCCCCCGGAGCTTGTACCGGGCCGAGCCGAAGGCGCCCGCCGGCGTATGCCGCAGGGCGCTGATGGTGTCGGCGCTCTCGGCGGCGGTGTCGATCAAATCCTCATGCAACGCCCCCAGGATGCCATGGGCTCCCGCATAGACCGTGCCGATGGCCTCGGGATGGGCCCGGGCGGTTTCGATGACGCCGCAGGCGCTGGCGTTGATCACGGCGGTCACCCCGCCGGACTGGGCATAAAAGGCGTTCTTCCCGGTCATCCTTGCTCCCCTCTGCCGGAATCCGCCGAAAGTCTATCAATTGCCGGGGGATTCGGCCTCCAGCAATATCCAGCACCGTCTGCCCGGGCTGCAGACAGAGCTTCCGCCGCCCCGGTCGCGACGTTCCTTGGCGGAACAGGTAGCATGAATGACAGCCCATGGGGGCAGTGAAGTTCAAGGGAAGTCTTTGTGAACCGCTTTTTGCAGCAAATCGTTTCCATCGCCCTTCTCCGGGCGGGCCCGCAGGATCTGCCGGCCTCGTCGACCCTGATGGGGGCCGCCATTGTCGCCACCGCGGTCATCAACGCCGTGGTCATGCAGCAGTACGCCACCGACGCCGAGCCGCTGCTGCACATCATGCTGCTGCTGGGTTTCAGCCTCGCCTATCTGGCGCTGGTCCTGCAGCTCACCGGCCACATGCCGCGCTTCATCCAGTCGGCCACCGCGCTGTTCGGCACCGATGCTTTCATTTCCATGGCGGCGGTGCCGGTGCTGGTGCTGGTTGGGCCGCCCACCGACGTCACCACCGGCGGCGCCTTCGCCTATCTGGCCCTGCTCATCTGGAACGTGGCGGTGGTCAATCACATCCTGCGGGAGGCCATGTCGGTGAGCACCGCCATCAGTCTGGCCACCAGCCTCGGCTACATCCTCGGCGCCAGCGCGTTCGTGCAGCTCGTTACCGGCGGATGAGCCACATTCACATCCTCGGCATCGGCGGCACGTTCATGGCCGGTCTGGCGGTGTTGGCCCGCGGCGCCGGCCATCACGTCACCGGGCAGGACCAGGCGCTTTACCCGCCCATGAGCGATGTGCTGGCGGCGGCGGACATCCCGGTGCAACAGGGCTCGAAGCCCAACGCGGATCTGCTGCGGGCGGACCGGGTGATCATTGGCAACGCCCTGTCGCGGGGACACCCCGCCGTGGAGGCGGTGCTGGATCGCGGCATCCCCTACACCTCGGGCCCGGCCTGGCTGGCGGAAAACGTCCTGCGGGATCGGTGGGTGATTGCGGTGGCCGGCACCCACGGCAAGACCACCACCGCCAGCCTGGTGGCCTGGCTGCTGGAGGACGCGGGCCTGGATCCGGGGTTTCTCATCGGCGGCCTACCCACGAACTTCGGCACCTCCGCACGCCCGGGCAGCCACCCGTTTTTCGTGATCGAGGCAGACGAGTACGACACGGCGTTTTTCGACAAACGCTCCAAGTTCGTCCATTTCGGCCCGCGAACCGCCGTAATGACGGGCCTGGAGTTCGATCATGGCGACATTTTCCCCGATCTTGCGGCCATCGAGCAGCAATTCCACTATTTTGTTCGAACCGTACCGGGCAATGGCAGCTTCATCGTCAACCGGGATGACCCGGCGCTGGCGCGGGTACTGGAACGCGGTTGCTGGAGCGATTGCACGGGCTTTGGCCGCGAGGACCATGCGGAATGGCAGCTGCAGGCCACGCCGGGAACCGGCGCTCCGGCCGGCTGGGCGCTCAATGGAAACCCACTGCCGTCGTCGCTACCGGGTGAGCACAATGCCCGCAATGCCGCGGCGGCGGTGTTGGCGGCGCGGCATGCCGGCGTGCCGCTGGCACAGGCACTGGACTCCCTGCGGCGGTTCGGCGGCGTGCGGCGACGGCTGGAGCAGCGGGGCGAGGTTCGCGACATCCGGGTCCTGGATGACTTTGCCCACCACCCCACCGCCATCGCGGCCAGCCTGGCCGCCGTGCGTGACGCTTACCCGGCGGGGCGGGTTCTGGCGGTGCTGGAGCCCCGTTCCAACACCATGCGGGCCGGACTCCACGGCGGCCAGCTGGCAGAATCCCTGCAGGCCGCCGACCAGGTATTCATGCTGGCCGCGCCGGACCTGCCATGGCAGCCCAAAGAAGCGCTTGCCAGCCTGGCAGCGCGGCTGACCCTGGCTGACCGCGTTGATGAACTGGCCGAAGCGGTTGTGAAATTCAGCCGGGCAGGCGATACCCTGCTGGTGATGAGCAATGGCGATTTCGGTGATATTCACCAAATCATTCTGACCCGTCTGGAACAGGGACTCCCGGCATGACCCACGCCCCCATTACTCTGGCCATTACCGGCGCCTCCGGTGGCCTATACGGCCTGCGGTTGCTCGAATGCCTGATCAAGGCGCAACGCCCCGTGTACCTGCTGATCTCGGAGGCCGGGCGGCTGGTCCTGAGCATGGAACATGACGTCACCCTGCCGGCGCGACCGGCGGACATGGCCCGGGCCCTGACCGATCGCTTCAATGCCGGGCCGGAGCAGTTGCGAGTCTTCGGCTCCAAGGCCTGGACCGCGCCGGTGGCCTCCGGTTCGGGGGCACCGCGCCAGATGGTGGTCTGCCCCTGCACCACCGGCACCCTGGGCCGCATCGCCGCCGGCACCAGCGAAGCGCTGATCGAACGAGCCGCCGATGTGGTACTCAAGGAGCGCGGGCAGCTGATCCTGGTGCCCCGGGAAACGCCGCTGTCGGAGATTCATCTGGAGAACATGCTGCGCCTGACCCGCATGGGTGCCGTCATGCTGCCGGCCAACCCGGGCTTTTATCATCGCCCCACCGACCTGGCCGGCGTGGTGGACTTTGTTATTGCCCGGGTGCTGGACCGCCTGGGTATTGACCAGGCCATGATCCCGCCCTGGGGAGAGCCCACCGACACCGCCGATTAAGGCGGTGAACCCACCAATTCCGGTTCACCGAATCGGGGCACCTCGGCCTCGCGGCGGGCATAACCGGCCCGCTGCGCGGCGGCCTCCAGCCGGTCATCCAGCGCCTCGCCGGTGAGCGGATTGCGCTCCAGGCGCGGCAGCAGCACTCCGGCCCTGACGCGGACGTGCTCAATCTGAATCAGCCAGATGGGCCCGGCCGGGGATTCAGCGCCACGCCAGGCGCGCAGCACCAGACGAGCGCCCTCCTCCGGCACCGGGCGGATCAGCACCTGCTCCGGAAGCCGCCCGGCATGCCAACGGGGCAGAGCGGGCAATCGTTCCACCGCCGGATCCGGCCCCAGCCAGGCCAGTCCATGACGACTGGTCCAGCCGGGTGGCGCATACCAGTGCTCATCGAACCCGGCGGGGCCGGCCTCACCCCCCAGCCAGTGAGCCGCCAGTGGCTCTTCCTTACCGGCAAGTCCGAGGCGACGGACGGCGGGTGGCGCCTCAGGGTGATGCCAGTCCTCGAGGGCCAGCACCGGAATCGTCGACCGATCCGGATAGGCGCGCAGGGGATCCGGCCAGCTCAACACCTCGGTCAGCGCCGCACTGATCATGACCACCAGCGCCGACGCCAGGACCGCCCGTACCTGCCGGGGCCAAACCCGTGGCGGTGGGCCGGTCAAACCCGGTAACACACCAAAGACGACACCGAGGCCGGCGCCGCCGATCACATCCAGCGGCCAGTGCACACCCAGCACCACCCGGCTCAGGGCTACTGCCACCACCCCCGCCGCGGCAACGCTCATGACCGCCGTTCGTATCCGCCAGCCCCGGGCGGGCAGGAGGGTCATCCAGGCGGTCACCAACGCGGCGATGCCGGCGCTATGGGCGCTGGGAAAAGCCGGGCCGAAAGCCGCGGTGTCAGTCAGCCCACCGGGTCGTGGCGTATCCAGTGCGCCCTTGAGGGCAAAGCTGATTGCCATGGGCAGCGCCACGGCCAGCAGTGCCAGCGCGGCCCGCCGCGGCTCTCCCGCCGCCCACAACACCGCCCCGAGGGCGATGGCTCCGAGGCTCACCGGCAGCCAGCCACCCAGCTGAGTGATACGCCAGGCCACCTGCTGCAGCAAGGCATCCCGCTGGGCATCGCCGAGGGCCAGCAGGCCCTTTTCCCATCCATGGGGCGAGGGTGCCGTGACCGCCAGGGTGACCGTGAGCCCCACGGCAATGAGCGCGCTCCACCAGAGCCAACCCTCCCGGTGGCGCAGGGCACGCAGGGGCTCATGCAGGGGCCGCAGGCCGAGCCAGTTCCAGCCCGGCGGCGGGTGCCGCCCCAACCACCGCGCCAGGCGGTTTCCGGCGAGGCGCAGTGGCCGGTCGACCCGCGGCAACAACCAGCGCAGCGCGACCACGGCTGCGAGCAGCAACAGCACCCAGGCCACCAGCCGGCCCATGACCTCCAGGGCCAGAACCACCGATGCCCCCACCAGAATGCCCGGCAGGATATAGGCCGGCGCCCATAGCAGTGCCGAGAACACATTGGCCGCCAGGAATCGGCCCGGCGGCATCCCCAGCATGCCCACCACCGCCGGGATCACCGGCCTCACCGGGCCCACGAAGCGGCCGATAATCACGCTTTTGCCACCATGGCGCTGGAACAGCTGCTGCGCCCGGACAATGGCGCCGGGGTAGCGGCGAATCAGGGGTAGCGTAGGGAATTGGTGACGGAACCGGCGGCCCAGCCAGTAGCTCAGGCTATCGCCGAGGATGGCGCCGGCAATGCCCCAGGCCAGAATCGGCGCGATGGCGAGATTGCCGCCCCCCACCACCGCACCGGCCATGAACAGCAGCGCCGCACCGGGCACCGCCAGGCCCACCAGGGCCAGGGATTCCAGAAAGGCAATGAGGCCGACCACCGCCCCCGCCCAGGCGGGATTCTCCGCCAGCCAGTCAAGGATGGGGCCGAGACCGCCCTCCGCGCCGGTCACAGACGGGAGAAGACCTGCTCGGCGGCATCCAGGGTGTGCTGAAGGGCGGCTTCGTCGTGAGCGGTGGACACAAAGCCGGCCTCAAAGGCGGACGGCGCGAAATAGACACCCGCCTCGAGCATGCCGTGGAAGAACTGCACAAACCGCTCGGCATCGCACTGGGCCACCGTCTCGAAGCGATCCACCACCGGCGCGTCGGTGAAGAACAGACCGAACATGGTGCCGGCCTGATGGGTTGCCAGCGGAATCCCGGCGGCCTGGGCACGGGCGCGGAAACCCTCCACCAGGCGCCGGGTCCAGGCCTCGGCCCCGGCATGCACATCCGGCCGGGAGAGGTTGCGCAGCGTCGCCAGGCCACTGGCCATGGCCAGGGGATTCCCCGACAGGGTGCCGGCCTGATAGACCGGCCCGGTGGGCGCCAGATGCTCCATCACGTCGGCGCGGCCGCCGAGGGCGCCCACCGGCAGGCCGCCGCCGATGACCTTGCCCAGGCAGGTGAGGTCGGGATAGACCCCGTAAAGGGCCTGAGCCCCTCCCAGAGCGGCCCGGAAACCGCTCATGACCTCATCGAACACCAGCATCGCGCCACTGTCATCGCAAAGCCGACGCAGGCCCTGCAGAAATTCCGGATTGGCGGGGACACAGTTCATGTTGCCGGACACTGGCTCAACCAGCACCGCGGCAATCGAGTCGCCGTAGTCCTGGAACAGGGCCTGCACCGCCTCCAGATCATTGTAGGGTGCCGTCAGCGTCATCTCGGTGACCGCAGCCGGCACGCCGGGGGAGCCGGGAATCCCCAGGGTGAGTACCCCGGAGCCCGCCTCCACCAGCAATGCATCCACGTGGCCGTGGTAATTGCCGCGGAATTTGAGGATCCGGTCACGCCCGGTAAAGCCCCGGGCCAGCCGCACCGCACTCAGACACGCCTCGGTGCCAGAGTTGACCATGCGGATGCGCTCGATGGCGGGCATCAGCCCTTTCACCAATGTCGCCAACTCGGTTTCCAGCACCGTGGGAGCGCCGAAACTGGTGCCCTGGGCGGCGGTGTCAGCGATCGCCTTAACGACTTCAGGGTGGGCATGGCCGATGGCCAGCGGCCCATAGGACAGCACATAGTCAACGTAGTGCTTGCCGTCTTCGTCCTCGAGCCAGGCCCCTTCGCCACGGCGCATGAACACCGGGCTGCCACCCACCGAGCGGAAGGCCCGCACGGCAGAGTTCACGCCACCCACCAGATGCTCCCGGGCTTCGGCGAAAAGGGTGTCCGATCGAGTTGTCATGTTGCCTCCTGGGGTCGGCCCATTGCCATTCGGGACACCAGCGACGCCGCGGCGCCTTCCACATCCGGTGCCCCGAACACCGCATCCACCACCGCTGCCGCATCGGCGCCCGCCCGCATGACCGCCGCAATATTGTCCGCATTGATTCCGCCGATGGCCACCAGCGGGCCATCGAAAAAGGTTCTGGCCTCCGCAAAGAGCGCTAGCGGCGCCCGCACCGCGTCGGGCTTGGTGGCAGAGGGGTAGACACTGCCAAAGGCCAGGTAATTCGCCCCGGCCTCCGCCGCCGCCCGGGCCCGCTCCAGATCGGCGTAGCACGAGGCTCCGACGATGGCCGAGGCCCCGAGCTGCTCCCGCGCAGCGGCAATGGCGGCGTCGTCGCGCCCGACGTGGACGCCATCAGCCCCGACCGCCCGGGCCAGCGCTGGGTCATCGTTGACGATGAAGCAGGCGCCGGCGGCCCGGCAGCGATCCCCCAGGGCACTGGCTTCGGCCTGCCGTCGTGCGGCATCCGTGGATTTGTCGCGGTATTGTACAACCCGGGCGCCGCCCCGCAGGGCCGCTTCCACCTTTGCTGCCAGGGCCTCGGGGCTGTCGCCGGCACCATCGGTGATCACGTAAAGACCCCGAATCGCCGCGCCCGCCTCCGCCATGCTAAATCTCGATCATTTCGAAGTCGGACTTGCCAGCACCACACTCCGGGCAGACAAAGTCATCGGGAATGTCCTCCCAGCGAGTGCCCGGCTCGATGCCGTCCTCGGGCAGGCCATCTTCTTCTTCGTAAATCCAGCCGCAAACCACACACATCCAGGAGCGGTACTCCATGGCCTCATGCCTCCGTTTACTGTTCATGAACCGCGTACGGTAATGGCTGCGCCGCGCACTGGGAAGTCGGCGGGATCAATCCGCCCGGACGAATGTCACGCCGGTGGACAGTTGACCGTCCGGGTGAAGGTCAATCCAGCGATAGCCCGGCGCCGACGGATCCACCGTGAAGGTCAGGGCGCCCCCGCGGAACTGCGCCGCGGTGGCCGGCGTGGCCAGAAACGGGCAGCCGTTGATGTGAAGCCCGACCTCATGGTGCACATGCCCGAACACCACCCCGCGGATTTTCGGGTTGGCGGCAATCCGCTCCAGCAGCGGCTCGGGATTCTTGAGGCCAATGGCATCCAGCCACAGGGTGCCCACCGCCACCGGCTGATGGTGCAGCATGATCAGGACATGGGCGTCGAGATCGTCCGTCAGGCAGGCATCCAGAGCCCGCAACTCGGCGTCATCCAGCCAGCCGTGCACCTGGTCCGGAACGTGGCTGTCGAGGGTGATCACCCGCCAGTGATCCAGCCGCAGGCTGCGGGATGCGGTCACGAGGCCGCTGGCAAAAGCGGTGTCCATGGCATCGCGCTGGTCGTGGTTGCCGGGCACCACCCGCCCCGGCAGCCCCAGGGAATCCAGCGCGGCCTTGAGACGTTGGTAGGCAACCGCGCTGCCGTCGTGGCTCAGATCACCGCTGTGCAGCAACGCCGCCGCCCCGGACTGATCGGCCAGCGCGGCCAGCACCGCCCGGAAGCGCCGATGGACGTTGACGTCCGCCAGCAGCGCGTCGGGATCCGCGAACAGATGAGTATCTGTCAGATGCAGCAAGCGCTGGGGCGCACCCCCCGGCTCCGACACGCTCAGGTGCCCCCCTGGCCGACCACCCACTGCTGGCTGAACCAGTAAAACCCCCCATCGCCATCGGGCATGGTGCAGGTGTAGCGGCTGCGACCCTCCGGCAGCGCCGCCTCACCCTGCACGGCGAACCGCACGCCGGGCTCCAGCCAGTCCACTTCGAGGACTTCACCCCGGTAGAAACACCCCATGGCGTGGGTGGCCAGCTGCTCGCCCTCAATGGTGAGGACCAGCCGGGGCGGCTCGGCATCGAGCCGAATCGGGTTGAGCGGTGACTGCGCGACCACCGGCAGAGCCCGGGTCGCCAGTCGCAGCGAGAATGACGCCGGGTCGCCATAGCGCTCGTTAATGGCGAAGCGGGGCAGTGCCAGCCGATTGGAGTGACGACCAATGGCGCCGGACTGCTGGCCGAAGGCCACATAGCCCAGCGCGTCCACCAGTGCCATCAGGTCGGTGTCGTACTCGCCATAGGGGTAGGCGAGCAGCGGTGGATCCGAGTACACCGCATCACCCAGCATCGCCTCGAGACGAGCCTGGGCGCCCTGCAGATCCTCCGTGATGCGCTGGGACCAGGCGGCCTGATCCTCACCCTCGCGCCGCTCGAACAGCGGATCGTGGCTGGTGGAATGATTGGCGAATCGCACGCCGTCATCGGCCATGGCCTGCATGCGCTCCCAGGTCATGTAACCCTGGAAGCCTTCATCGTGGGGTTCCGTGTTCACGAACACGGTGTACGGCCAACCCCGCTCCTGCAGCAGCGGATGGGCAATTTCACCGACGCTCCGGTAGCCATCATCGAAGGTGATGGCCACCGCCCGGGCCGGGAGGGGCGCCTGCTCTTCCACCGCCGCGATGACCTCGCCCAGCGGGACCACGGTGTAGTCGTTGTCGGCGATGTACTCCAGGTGCGCCCGGAACTGGTCTTCCGTCACCCGGGTGCTGACGTGGCCGTCGTCGCCCACGTGGTGATACATCAGCATCACCGCGTCACTGGCCGGCGGATCCGGCGGACGGGTGTCCGCCACCGTGCCAACGGCAACCGTCAGACCGGCCGCCACCAGCGCCGCCCGCGCCGCCACTCGGGCCCCGGAGCTAGAAGTCGAGGCGAATGCCACCATAAACCCCGTCCTCGAAGGTGCGGTCGCTGGCGCCATCAAAACTCAGCTCGACATGGCGGTAGCCCAGGTAGATCCGGGCGTCTTCCAGCACTTTGAACTCACCCTGCACGGCATAGCTCTGGTAACCATCGATGTCACTGGTGGACGTCACCGAGGGCGCAAAATACAGCGAGGCCCCGACGGCGGCACGGTTGTACTGGGGCAGCGTCCAGTTGAGCTTGCCGCCGATGGCCAGCGAGAAGCCCGTGGCATCGCGGACATCGTCATCGGCGTAGACCAGTTTGCCCCCCAGGCCCAGCAACAGGGCGTCGCGACCGGGCTCCGGCTGGTCGACCAGGTGCATCTGGGCTTCGAGCAGATGGCCGTCATCGTCGTGGTAGAGCAGCCCGGCGCCCGCTTCCAGGCCCTCCGGCGGCAGCTCGCGAATGTAGGTGACGCCGAAGGCATCGCTGCTCAGGTTGAGGTCGAGGGTGTCAGCGGCGGCCGGCAGCGCCAGCGCCATGACCGCCAGCCCGGCCAGCGTGGTTCGAAATTGCATGATGATCCCCCAAACGGTTGTCCATTCCAGCGCTGATCATACACCGGGGCACGGCGCCGGTTGAAAGATATGCGACCATTCGGGGTATGAGCGTATTCGACTCGCTAATCCACCGCCTCGGCGCTGATGAGGTGATCGCGCCCGGCCCGGCGATGCAGCCGTATCTGCGGGAGCAGCGGGGCCTTTTTGCGGACCGGTCGGTGGTGGCGGTATTGCGCCCCGTGGACACCGCCGGCGCGGCTCGGGCGGTGGCGGCCTGCGCCGAACTGGGGCTGACCGTGGTCCCCCAGGGCGGCAACACCGGCCTGTGTGGCGGCGCTGCCGGGCGGGGGGAAGCGGACACGGTGGTGCTGTCTCTGGAGCGGCTCAACCGGATCCGGGACATTCAGGCGGATGACTTCAGCATCACCGTGGAGGCGGGCTGCACCCTGGCTGCCGTACAGGCGGCAGCCGCCTCGGTGGACCGGTTGTTTCCCCTGAGCTATGCCGCCGAGGCGGAGTGCCAGATCGGCGGCAACCTCGCCACCAACGCCGGTGGCATGAATGTGCTCCGCTACGGCAATGCCCGGGACCTGACGCTGGGGCTGGAGGTGGTGTTGGCCGATGGTCGGGTGTGGGACGGCCTGCGCAGCCTGCGAAAAGACAATAGCGGTTATGACCTGCGGGATCTGTTTATCGGCGCCGAAGGCACCCTGGGCCTGATTACCGCCGCCACCCTGAAGCTGTTCCCGCCGGTTCGGGAGCGGGCGACGGCCATCGTCGGGCTGGCCACGGCCGAGGCCGCCGTGGCGCTTTTCGGACACCTGCGCACCGAGAGCGGCGACACGGTCACCAGCTGCGAGCTGATGGGACGGCGCCCCCTGGAATACACCCTCCGCTACGCGACCGACTGCCATGATCCGCTACCGGCGCCCCACCCCTGGTATCTGCTGGTAGAGCTCACCAGCAGCGCAGCCGATGCCCAGCTGCCCCGTCGCCTGGAAGCGGCGCTGGCGGCCAGCCACGGCGCCGGAAGCGATTATCGCATTGCCCGGGGGCCGGATGAGGCGGCGGACTTCTGGCGGCTGCGCAACAGCATACCCGGGGCACAAAAAGGCGCCGGCGCCAGCATCAAGAACGACATTTCGGTGCCCACGGTGGCCATGCCCGCCTTTCTGACGGAGGCCAGCACCGCGGTGGAGGCCGCCTGCCCCGGGGTGCGGGTCTGCGCCTTCGGGCATCTGGGGGACGGCAACGTCCACTTCAATCTCACCCGCCCGGAGGCCATGAATGACGAGGACTTCCTGCCGCAGTGGGGCGCTCTCACCCGGGTGGTCAATGACCGGGTGGCAGCCTACCGCGGCTCATTCGCCGCGGAACACGGGGTGGGGCAGCTCAAACCGGATGAGGTGGGGCGGCTCAAGGATCCGGTGGAGCAGGATTTGATGCGGGCCCTCAAGCAGGCGCTGGATCCGGACAATCGCCTTAACCCCGGCAAACTGGTGCCGCCTGGCGGCGGCTAGTCCACCCCGCGGCGGCGCAGCAGGTAGGCGGTGTAGAAACTTGCCACCGCCGGCGCAAAGGTGATCAGAATCGCGATCCAGACCCAGGCATTGCCGGGATCCAGCAATGCCATTACCCCGCGGGTGCCGGCGGTCATGTAAAGAGCGCCGGTCCCGATGACGACCACGTTGATCGCCACCGCCAGAAAGATCCAGCCCAGCTTGCGCTGAGCGGCCACCATGCTGGTCACGCCCTCGCCTCCCCGGGCGCGTCGGCCCGTTCCGCCAAATCCCCCAGCAACCCCACCGTTACTGCCGGGGGGATCGCTCCGATAGGGGCCAGATTAACACCCAGGGCGGGCCGCTGCCGCTCCTGGCGGTGCTGATGCGCGGTGATCCGATCCCAGGTGTTGCGTATCTGCTGAAGGGAACGGGCGGGCACCTCGGCCTCGTTCTCGGTGAGCCAGGCTTCAAGGGCATCCGGCACATTCACACCCAGCCAGAGCAGAAAGCGCAGGTTGCGCGCCCGCCGTATCGGGCAAAAAGCCAGCAACAACTCCGCCGGCGCCGCGTTCTGTTCATGCAGCTCATCCAGCAGCGCGGTGAAGTCATCCGCCTCGTAGAGAATCTGGGTGGTAAAGAAATCCGCGCCGGCGGCTACCTTGTCACCCATGCGGGCGGCTTCGTCCGTTCGCGAGGGAATGCAGATGTTGCCGATCCGAAGCCCCGGAATCGCGGCCTCGTCCCGCACCCGCTGGTTGGCCTCGGTGACCGATGGCCCGGGATAACGAACGCCAGCCCGGCCGCCGCCCACCAGCACGAACTGCCGGATGCCGTACTCCTCCCAGGTCTGCCGGCACCAGTCCAGCAGACGCGCGGCGGGCTCATGCACCACCACGTGGTTGATCATGCATTCGATGCCCAGCCGCTCCCGGATCATCCAGGCGAGATCCCGGGGCGCCACCCGGGGGGCGAATGGCTGCCGGCGCTCGCCCTTGCTGCTGCGGGCCGGCTCCTCGTGGATTTCGGGGACATTGACCCCGTCCAGCGGCCACTCGGCATGCACCCGAGCCACCTTGTCCATCACCGCCTCGATCGCTTCATCACCGCGATGGAGCTCCGGGGGCACAGCCTCGAGAATGGTTTTCACAATGGTTTCCTGTTTCAGTCAAAGCGACAAACGATCCACCAGTTTCTGATCCCCCCGTGAAAGCGTCAAGTCACCCCCAATCCCGGGGCCGGAGGATGTTAATCTCCGATTTCCAACAAGGAGGCCCTGTCATGAAACGCTTTATCGCTGCCGCTCTGATGCTGGGAGCGCTGGTGGTGCTCGCCGGCTGCGCCCAGTCCACCCAGGAGCTGCGCCTGTCCCCCGCCGCCCCGTCCACCGGACCCTTGATCGGCAACGGCCAGAGCCTCGCTTTCGAGGTAGTGGATGGCCGGGACAACACCGACCTGGGTCGCCAGGAAAATATTGATGGCGAAACCATCCGCATCCAGTCGGACAAGGACATCGCCTACGCCGTCCAGTTGGCGGCGGCGGAAGCCCTGCGCGGCTACGACTTTCAGCCCACCCTCTGGGACGGCGGCCGTGAACCCCGGCTGCGGATTCGCATCGAGGAGCTGGACCACCAGGTGACCGCCGGCGTGCCATTCCAGCTGGAGACCCGTATCGGCCTCGAAGCCACGGCCTGGCGGGGAGGCGAGCGTTATCGCACCCGAGCACGAACCACGCTGACTGACCAGCGGGCGCTGCCGCCCCGGGAGGGCACCAACACCGAGGTGATTGACGAAGCCATCACCCGGGCACTGGGGGAATTGCTGAACCGGGAGCTGGCCAACTTCCTCGCCGGGCGGAACTAGCGTTCATGGCACTATCCGAGCTGCCGACACCGCGATCGGACTGGGCGCTTTTTCTGGATTTCGACGGCACCCTGGTGGAGATCGCCGAGCACCCGGATGCCGTGCGGGTGCCGGATTATCTGCCCGAGCTCCTGACACAGCTGGTGCAGCGCCTCAATGGCGCGGTGGCCATCGTGTCCGGTCGCGACCTGGCCGGTCTTGACCGGTTGCTGAACGGCGCCCTGCCCGCCATGGCCGGCGTACACGGTCTGGAGCGCCGCGATGACCGGGGTCGCATCTATCGGCCGGTGGACTGCACCGCCGGCTTTGCCGATGCCCGTGCCGCGCTGCAGCGGTTCGTCGACACCCACCCCGGCACCCTGTTGGAGGACAAGGGCAACGCCCTGACCCTGCACTTCCGCGGCGCGCCCGGTCTGGCGGCGGAGGCCGAATCGCTGCTGCAGACCCAGTGCCAGGCCCTGGGCGAGGACTTCCACCTGCAGCGGGGCAAGCAGGTCCTGGAGCTCAAGCCCGCCGCTCACCACAAGGGCACCGTGGTGGAGACATTCATGACAGAGCCACCCTTCGCCGGCCGGCGGCCGGTCTTTCTGGGGGATGACGTCACCGATGAGGACGCCTTCTCAGCGGTCAACCGTCTGGGCGGTTACAGCATTCGCGTCGGCCACGGCGATCACTCCACCGTGGCGCACCATCAGGTTGACTCCGTGGAAGCGGCCCTGGACTGGCTCGGCCAGATCGCCCGGGCGCTGGCGCCGGTGGCAGGGGCTCGAGGGTGCTAGACTCTGGGCATGGACGCCGACACTGCCAACCTTGAACTGGGGGTCATCGGTAACTGCCAGATTGCCGGACTGATCGACGCCCAAGGTTCTCTGATCTGGGCCTGCATCCCGCGTTTCGATGCCGAGCCCGCCTTTTCGCGATTGGTGGATACCCGCGATCACGGCCACTTCAGCATCAAACTGCAGGATCAGTGCGACGCCACCCAGAGTTACCGGCACAACACCGCGGTGCTCTGCACCGAACTGACTGACCGCTCCGGCGGCGTACTGCGCATCACCGACTTCTGTCCCCGCTTCCGCCAGTACGGGCGGTACTACCGCCCGGTGATGATCATCCGTCGGGTCGAAGTGGTTCGCGGCAATCCGGTGATCCGCACCCGACTGCGGCCTTCAATGGGCTGGGATGGGGGCCGGCCCGCCACCACCCGCGGCAGCAACCATGTTCGCTTCATGCGCCGGGACCAAGTGCTTCGGGTGACCACCGATGCGCCGCTGACCCACGTACTCGACGAAACTCCCTTCATGGTGGATGGCACCCTGACCTTCGTGCTGGGCCCCGATGAGAGCGTCAAGGAATCCGTGGATGCCATGGGCCGACGCTTCCTGGAACTCACCGAGACTTACTGGCGGGAATGGACGCGCTCCCTGGCCATCCCTTTCGAATGGCAGCGGGAAGTGATTCGGGCGGCCATTACCCTCAAGCTCTCCGCCTACGAAGACACCGGCGCGGTCATCGCCGCCTTCACCACTTCGATTCCGGAAGCCGCCGGCACCCAGCGCAACTGGGACTATCGCTACTGCTGGCTGCGGGATGCGTTTTTCACCGTGCACGCCCTCAATCGGCTGGGTGCCACCCGCACCATGGAAGGCTTCCTGCGCTACATCATCAATCTGGTGGCGGCGGGCGGCGAGCCATCCCTGCAACCCCTTTACGGCATCGGCGGCGAGCGTCGCATCGACGAAGAAACCGCCGATGCGCTGGCCGGCTATCGGGGCATGGGGCCGGTGCGGGTCGGCAATGCCGCCTACCACCAGCAACAACATGATGTGTACGGCACCGTGGTGCTGGCCGCCACCCAGGCCTTTTTTGACGAACGACTGGAGCGCCCCGGCGACCGCAGCCTCTACCATCGGCTCTGTGCCCTGGGCGAGCAGGCCGCCCGGCTCTATGACCAACCGGACGCCGGCATCTGGGAGTACCGCGGCCGCGCCCGGGTTCACACCTATTCCGCGATGATGTGCTGGGCGGCCTGTGACCGGCTGCGGCGGATCGCCGATCGACTGGGACTGGATGCCGAGGCACGACGCTGGAAAAAACAGGCGGCCACCATGCACCAGCGCATTACCGCCGAAGCCTGGAACGAAGAGCGCAGCGCCTTCACCGAGACCTTCGGCGGCGACACCATGGATGCCAGCCTGCTGCTGATGCATGAGCTCGGATTCCTGACCGCCGATGATCCCCGTTTCGTCAGCACCGTCGAGGCCATTGAGCAGGACCTCCGGCGGGGCGATCATCTGTTCCGATACGCCGCCGAGGATGATTTCGGCTATCCGGAAAACGCCTTCAACATCTGCACCTTCTGGTTCGTGGACGCGCTGCACGCCATTGGCCGCGGCGACGAAGCCCGACAGATCTTCTGCAAGATGCTGGAACACCGCACCCGACTGGGGCTGCTCTCCGAAGACCTGGATCCCCACACCGGCGAGCTCTGGGGCAACTTCCCGCAGACCTACAGCATGGTGGGGCTGATCAATGCCGCCATGCACCTGAGCCGACCCTGGGAGGAAGCCCTGTGAGCCGGCTGGTGGTGGCGTCCAACCGGGTACCCAACCCGCGGGGCTCGCAGCCCCAGGCCGGCGGCCTGGCGGTGGCCCTGTCCGGCGCGCTGCGGCGCAATGGCGGCCTGTGGTTCGGCTGGAACGGACAGCTCAGTCAGACCGCGGTGAGCCGGCCACGCATGGATCAGGCGGAGGGCATCGATTACGCCACCCTGCCGTTGTCCAAGGACGACTACGACGACTTCTACCTGGGTTATTCCAATGCGGTGATCTGGCCGGTGTTCCATTTCAACCTGGGCGCCATGAGCTACGAACGCCGCTACAGCGAGGCCTATGCCCGGGTGAACGACCTGTTCGCCGATGCGCTGGCCCCGCTGGTGGAGCCCGACGATGTCATTTGGGTACACGACTATCACCTGATGCCCATGGCCCGTGAGCTACGGGAGCGGGGGGTCCGCCAGCGAATCGGATTTTTTCTGCACATTCCCTTTCCCGACTACGACGTGCTGCGGGCCATGCCGGGTCATCGCCGGCTGCTGGAAGATCTGTGCCGCTATGACCTGTTGGGTTTTCAGACCGAGAACGACCGCCACGCCTTTGAGGAGTCCGCCAGCCGGGCTGTCGGCGCCCTGGTGGAAACCTCGGGGGTGGTGCGTCACCGCAACCGCCGCCTGCGCACCGGCGTCTACCCCGTCGGCGTGGACGTGGACGAACTGGCGGATCTCTCCCGCCGGACGCTGACCGCACCGCGGGTGCGGCGGCTCCTGGACGGCCTCGGGGAGCGGGATCTGGTGGTGGGGGTCGACCGGCTGGACTATTCCAAAGGCCTGGAGCAGCGCCTGCGCGCCGTGGAAGCGCTGCTTCAGGACTATCCCCACCGACGGGGCCACACGGTGATGATGCAGATTGCCAGCCCCTCGCGCAGTTCCATCAGCGAGTACGCCGACCTGCGTCAGCGCCTGGAGGGGCTCGCCGGCCACATCAACGGCAGCTACGGAGATCTGGACTGGGCGCCCATCCATTACCTCAATCGCACCTTCGCCCGTGGCTCGCTGATGGGCCTGTACCGGGCCGCCCGGGTGGGGCTGGTGACCCCGTTGCGGGATGGCATGAACCTGGTGGCCAAGGAATTCGTGACCAGTCAGGACCCGGACAATCCGGGGGTGCTGGTGCTGTCGGAACTGGCCGGTGCGGCGGCGGAGCTGGAAGACGCCATTCTGGTGAACCCCTACGATGTGGATGCCATCGCCGCCGCCATCAATGCCGCTCTGGCCATGCCGCTGCCCGAGCGCCGGCGCCGTCACCAGCGGATGATGAATCGACTGCGCGAGAACGCCATCGACGTCTGGGAAAAGCGCTTCCTGGACGACCTCCACTGGCACATCGCCTGACCGGCGGGCCGTCACCATGCCGCGCGTGATCATGCACGTGGACATGGACGCCTTCTTCGCCGCCGTTGAACTCCAGAAACGACCGGACCTGGCGGGTCAGCCACTGGTGGTGGGGGGACGGGGTGATCCGTCGCAGCGGGGCGTGGTCTCCACCGCCACCTACGAGGCCCGGGTATTCGGGATTCATTCCGGGATGCCGTTGCGCACCGCCGCCCGGCTGTGCCCGGAGGCGGTGTTTCTGCCGGTGGATTTTGCCGCTTATCGGGCGGCTTCCGAGCGCATCCATGCCCGGCTGCGCGCCGTGAGTGAGCGCATGCAGTCGGTGGGGCTGGACGAGGCCTATCTGGACATCAGCCATCGCCCCGAGGACGCCATGGCCATCGGCGCTGAGCTAAAGCGCGTCATTCACGCCGAGACCGGGCTGGTGGCGTCGGTGGGAGTGGGGCCCAACCGGCTGCTGGCAAAAATCGCCTCGGACCTGGAGAAACCCGATGGCCTGACCCGGTTAACCACCGAAGATGTACCCCACCGGGTCTGGCCCCTGCCAGTGCGTACCCTCCATGGCGTGGGGCCGCGCACCGCCGAGCGCCTGGCAACGCTGGGCATCGACACCATCGGTGATCTGGCGGCAATGACGCTGGCTCGTCTGGAGACCGTGTTCAGCCCGCGTCACGCCCGATCACTGCATCGGGCGGCCCACGGCGAGGATGAGCGGCCCGTGGAAACCGAGCGGGTGCGCAAATCCATCGGCCGGGAGCGCACCTTTCAGCAGGACTGCCGCAGCAGTGGCCGCCTGGATTTCGAGGCCCGCCGCATGCTGGATGACGTCCACGGCCGGCTGGCCAGCCGCTATCTGAAGGCGCGAACGGTAACGGTCAAGCTCCGCTATCGCGACTTCACCACCCACACCCGGTCACTGAGCCTCTCCCAGCCCACCGATGCGATCGAGCCGCTGGCCGAGGCGGTGCAGCAGTGCCTGTTCGCCCACCAGTTGCACCGTGCCGTGCGGCTCCTCGGCGTGCAGCTCTCCGGCCTGACTAGCGACCCAGATCAGCCTGAACCGCCTCAATAGCGGGCGTGGTGCCATCCGCCGTGGTCACGCCGTCCAGCCAGCGCTCAAGCAGTGCCGGCTCCTCGGCAATCAGGGCCTGGGCGGCTTCCAGCGGCTCCATGCCGTCGTTGATGACATGCCCACCGGCCAGACTCTGTTCCTCGACGCTGAAGGCGTACTGATCCAGCAGCCGGCCCACGTTGGGGCATCGATCCGTGTATCCGGCGGTGGCCACGGTATACACCGTCGCACCCCCTTGATCCGGCCCGAAGTACTCATCACCGCCGGTGAGATAACGCATGTCGATGTTGATGTTCATCGGGTGTGGCGCCCAGCCGAGGAACACGACCCACTCTTCCCGGGGAACGGAGCGCTGCACCTGGGTGAGCATGCCCGCCTCGGAGGACTCCATGAGTTCCCAGTCGCCCAGCCCGAAGGCATTGTCGTCGATCATGGCCTCGATCAGGGCGTTGCCATCATTGCCGGCCTCAATGCCGTAAATGCGACCTTCGAAGGCATCGGCATGATCCTGCAGGTCGGCAAAATCCTGAACGCCGGCCTCGTGGACGTAGGCGGGCACCGCCAGGGTGTACTTGGCCCCCTCGAGATTGGCGGCCACCTGATCCAGCTCACCCCGCTCGAAATACGGCGCCACCATGCTCTGCTGGGTGGGCAACCATAGACCCAGAAAGATGTCCCGCTGGCCGTCGGCCACCGACTGGAAGGCAATGGGAACCGATGCGGTGGTGAGCTCGGTCTCATAGCCCAGCGTATCCAGGAGGTAGCCCATCATTTCCGACTTGATGGTCACCCCGGTCCAGTTGACGTTCGCCAGCCCCACCGACTGGCACTGATCGCTGTCCTGCGCCACGGCGGTGCCGGCCAGCGAGAGCGCGGCGACACAGGCCGCGGTGGTGATGATGCGTTGATGCATGGGTTGTCCATTGGTTGCTGTCGGTTGATCGACGCTTTTAGGCAACCATGTTTTTGATTGAGTGGTCAATAAAGAATCTCTAGACTGGAATCAACACGAGGAGTCCGCCATGCCGAAGCAGGGGATGGAAACCATCCGCCGACAACAGCTCATCCGAGCCACCCTGGCCGTCATCCACGAACAGGGCATGCAGGCCACGACCCTGGCCCGGGTGGGCAGACAGGCGGGTATCTCACCGGGCCTGGTGGCCCATTATTTCGGTGACAAGGGTCAGTTGCTGGTGGCCACCTATCTGCATCTGGTGCGCTCGCTGGAGCGGGCATACCGGGGGGCCCGCCAGGGCACCGCCGAGGGGCTGCCGCGGGTGCGCGCCATTATCGACGCCAACTTCGCCGCCAGTCAGTCCGATGCGGTAACCGTCAGCGGCTGGCTGTCTTTCTGGGCTCTCGTCAACCACGACCCGCAACTGGCTCGGGTGCAACGGGTGGTCACCCGCCGCCTCTACAGCAACCTGACCCATGCCCTGTCGCCCCTGCTGACCCGGGCCGACGCCCAGCACGTGGCCAGCGGACTGGGCGTGATGATTGATGGCCTCTGGCTGCGGGCCAGCCTGCAAACCGGTGGACTCGACATTCATGGCGCCCGGGCCATGGCCCATGACTACCTGGATTCCCAACTGCAGATGCTCACCGGAGACCATCATGCCGACAGCGCCTGACCGCCTGCTGTGGATCGACAACGCCGCCGTGGACAGCGTCCGGAGCGCACGCTTCGAGACCCGCAATCCGGCCACCGACGAGGTGCTGGCCCGGGTGGCGGAGGCCGACGCGGAGGACGTCCATCGCGCCGTTGAAAGCGCCCGGGCCGCGGCGCCGGCCTGGGCGGGACTGACCGGCGTCCAGCGGGGACGGATTCTGGCCCGCGGCGCGACGGCGGTTCGTGATCATCGGGACGAACTGGCGATGCTGGAGTGCCTGGACGGCGGCAAACCCATTGCCGAGACACCGGAGGCCGACGTGGACTCCGCCGCCGACTGCCTGGAGTATTTCGCCGGCCAGGCCGGTTCTCTGCAGGGCGATTATCAGTCCGTGGACGGCGGATTTTTCTACACCCGGCCCGAACCGCTGGGCGTCTGTGCCGGCATCGGCGCCTGGAACTACCCGTTGCAGATCGCTGCGTGGAAGGCGGCACCGGCCCTGGCCGCTGGCAATACGTTGGTCTTCAAACCCGCTGAACTGACCCCGCTGTCCGCGCTCCGGCTGGCGGAGATCCTGGCGGACGCGGGGCTGCCTCCGGGGGTGTTCAACGTGGTCCAGGGGGCGGCGGATACCGGCCGGGCCCTGACCCGTCACCCCGGGGTGGCCAAAGTCTCCCTCACTGGCGAGGTGGGCACCGGCCGCGCGGTGATGGCGGATGCCGCGGAGAGCCTCAAGGCGGTGACTATGGAGCTGGGGGGCAAATCCCCGCTGATCGTCTTTGATGATGCCGATCTGGACAATGCCGTCTCGGGGGCGCTGCTGGGCAATTTCTACACCCAGGGGGAAATCTGCACCAACGGCACTCGGGTGTACGTGCACGAAGGGATCCTGGAGCCGTTTCTAGAGCGGCTGCTGGCCCGCACCCGGCGTCTGACCGTGGGCGACCCCCGGGATCCCGACACCGATGTGGGGGCCCTCATCTCCCCAGCCCATCGGGATCAGGTCCTGGCCTTCATCCGCCAGGGTGAACAGGAGGGGGCGCAGCGCCTCATCGGCGGAGAAGCGGTCACCGTACCAGGCTGCGAGGCGGGGGCTTTTGTCTCGCCGGCGGTTTTCCGGGTGGATGATCCCGACTGCGTGCTGGCCCGTCAGGAAATTTTCGGGCCGGTGATGAGTGTGCTGAGCTTCCGGGAAGAATCCCGGGTGATCGAGGCGGCCAATGACAGCCCCTATGGCCTCGCGGCCGGGGTATTCACCCGGGACCTGCAGCGCGGGCACCGGGTGGCGGCGGCGCTGGCGGCCGGCGTCGTCTGGGTGAACCACTACAACCTCACCCCCATCGAAATGCCCTTTGGCGGCATCCGCCAGTCGGGCCTGGGACGGGAGAACAGCCGCCATGCCCTCAGCCACTACACCCAGTTGAAAAGCGTTTTCGTCGCTGCCGGCGACGTCGACGCCCCCTACTGAACAGGTTTGATATGTCCGATCAGCGCTTTGACTACATCATTATTGGCGCCGGCTCCGCCGGTGCGGTTCTGGCCAGCCGGCTGACTGAGGATCCGGACTGCCGGGTGCTGCTGCTGGAAGCCGGTCCCATGGACTACAGCCTGTGGATCCACATGCCCTCGGCGTTCGACAAGCCCATGGGCAGCCGTCGCTACAACTGGGGCTATGCCACCGAGCCGGAGCCGTTCATGGATAACCGCCGCATGGACTGCCCGCGGGGCCACGTCCTGGGCGGATCCTCCTCCATCAACGGCATGGCCTATGTCCGTGGCAATGCCCTCGACTACGAGGGCTGGGCCGAGGATTTTGGCCTGGAAAGCTGGCGGTATGCCGGCGTGCTGCCCTATTTCCGCCGGGCGGAAGACTTTGACCAGGGCGCCAATGACTATCATGGCGCCGGCGGCCCGCTGCACGTCACCACCGGTGCCATGCGCAACCCACTCTATGGGGCCTTCGTCGCCGCGGGTACCGCCGCCGGCTATCCGGCCACCGACGACATGAACGGCCATCAGCAGGAAGGCTTCGGCCCGATGTTCATGACCACCCGGGATGGCGTTCGCTGCTCCACCGCTAACGCCTACCTCCGTCCGGTGCTGAAACGGCCCAACCTGGTTCTCAAGACCCGGGCCCTGACCGAAACCATTCGCTTCGACGGGGAAACCGCCACCGGGGTCCGGTATCGCCATGGCGGACAGGCACTCACCGCCCACGCCGACGGAGAAGTGCTGCTCTGTGCCGGTGCCATCAACTCGCCGCAGATCCTCAAGCGCTCCGGAGTCGGGCCCGGTGACGAGCTGCATCAGCATGGCATCGACGTGGTCCATGAGCTCCCCGGGGTGGGAGAAAACCTCCAGGATCATCTGGAGGTCTACGTGCAGTACGCCTGCCGGGAGCCCATTACCCTGTTCAGTGCGCTCAAGCCCTGGAACCAGGCCCGTATCGGCCTGCAGTGGCTGACCACCCGCCGCGGCCTGGGCGCCAGCAACCACTTTGAATCCGGCGGGTTCATCCGCACCGAGGCGGGGGTGCCCTATCCGGATGTGCAGTATCACTTCATGCCCATCGCGGTCACCTACGACGGCAGCGTCTCGGCGGATTGCCATGGCTTTCAGGCCCATGTCGGCCCCATGCGCCCGGAGAGCCGCGGCCGCGTCCGGTTGCGAAGCGCCGAGCCGGAGGCGCCGCCGTCCATCGTCTTCAACTACATGGGCACCGAGCGGGATCGCTGGGAGATGCGTCAGGCGGTCCGCCTGACCCGGGAGATCCTGGAGCAGAGCCCCATGGATCGATTCCGTGGCGATCCGCTTTCGCCAGGCCCCGACATCACCAGCGATGAGGCCATTGATGCCTGGGTGCGCGTCCACGGTGAGAGTGCCTATCACCCGGCCGGCACCTGTTGCATGGGCACGGCGGATGACCCCGCCGCCGTGGTAGACGGCGACGGTCGGGTCCATGGGCTGCAGGGCCTGCGGGTGGTGGATGCCTCCATCATGCCGCGCATCACGACGGGCAACCTCAATGCGCCCACCA
Source organism: Spiribacter sp. 2438 (assembly GCF_009676705.1). GTDB lineage: Bacteria > Pseudomonadota > Gammaproteobacteria > Nitrococcales > Nitrococcaceae > Spiribacter. The sequence continues at coordinate 1,739,724 of NZ_CP046046.1, forward strand.
TCATGATGGCGGAAAAACTCGCCGACGCGATCCGCGGCCGTGACACCGAGTGGGACCCGAAACCCTGGTATCAGTCACCGGACTGGCAGCACCGCCAGCGCTGAGGGGGTTCACATCAAGGCGTGGGTATGCGATGAATGTTGCATAGCAACATTCGCCATCGGCCCAGGAGTCTTCCATGACGGTTCGCAACCTCGACGCCCTTTTCAAGCCGCGCTCCATTGCGCTGATCGGCGCCAGCCGCCGCCAGGGGTCCATGGGGTCGGTGGTGGCCAAAAAGCTCTTCAATGCCGGCTTCGACGGGCCGATCATGCCGGTCAACCCCAAACACCAGGCCATCGAAGGGGTGCTCTGCTACCCGGACATCGAATCCCTGCCGGTGACCCCGGATCTGGCGGTGGTCTGCACGCCGCCTCATACGGTCCCGGAAATCGTCGCCGAGCTGTCCCGCCAGGGAACCCGGGGCGTGGTGGTGATCACCGCCGGTTTCGGCGAAGGCGATGACGAAGAAGGGATGGCCCTTCGGGAGCAGCTGCTGGATGCCGCCCGACCGCACCTGACCCGCATTATCGGGCCCAACTGCCTGGGGCTGATCGTGCCGGGAGCGGGCCTCAATGCCAGCTTTTCGCACCTCGCCCCGCCGAAGGGCCAGATTGCCTTCGTGACCCAGTCCGGCGCCATCGTGACGTCGGTGCTGGACTGGGCGGAAAACCGCGGCATCGGCTTTTCGCACATGATTTCCCTGGGGGACATGGCCGACGTGGACTTTGGTGACACGCTGGACTACCTGGCCAACGATCCCAACACCCGGGCGATACTGCTTTACGTGGAGGCGATCACCGACGCCCGCAAGTTCATGTCCGCGGCCCGGGCGGCGGCCCGCATGAAACCGGTGATTGTGGTGAAGTCCGGCCGTCACGCCGCCAGCGCCCAGGCCGCCGCCTCCCACACTGGTGCCCTGGCGGGCTCCGACGCGGTTTACGACACCGCCTTCCGTCGCGCCGGCATGCTGCGGGTGGAGACCCTGGGTGAACTGTTCGCCGCCGTGGAAACCCTGGCCACGGTGGAGCCGCCGCGGGGTGATCGGCTGTCCATCCTCAGCAATGGCGGCGGCATCGGGGTGCTGGCCACCGACGCGCTGATCAGCGCCGGCGGCGAACTGGCCACCCTCCCCGACGAAACCGTGGCGGCGCTGAACGAGGTTCTGCCCCCCACCTGGTCCAAGGGCAATCCCGTGGACATCATCGGCGATGCCCCCGGCAAACGTTACGAGGACTCGCTGAAGATTCTGGCGGACAACCCGGAGGCGGACGCCATTCTGGTGCTCAACTGCCCCACCGCGGTGGCGGACAGCATGGACGCTGCCGAGGCCGTGATCGCCGAGCATCAGCGCCGGCGACGCGGCCGCAAGCATCAGCCGCTGTTCACCTGCTGGGTGGGCGAGCACACGGCGATGGCGGCGCGCCGGCGCTTCGCCGAGGCCGGTATCCCCAGCTACAACACGCCGGAAGGGGCGGTGCGGGCGTTCATGCACATGGTGGCCTACCGCAAGAACCAGGAGCAGCTCATCGAGACTCCGCCGTCAGTGCCGGAGGTCTTTACGCCGGACGTGGACACCGCCCGGTCCCTGATCGACACCGCCGCCGCCGAGGGCCGGGAGATTCTCAGTGAGCCCGAGGCCAAACAGCTGCTGGCGGCCTACGGGGTCGACATCGTTCCCACCGAGGTGGCCGACGATCCCGACAGCGCCGCCGAGGCCGCCGAGCGACTGGGTCTGCCCGCGGCCCTCAAAATCGTCTCCCGGGACCTCACTCACAAAAGCGATGTTGGCGGCGTGGCCCTGGACCTGGAGGACGCCGATTCGGTGCGGCAGGCCGCCGAGGCCATGCAGCGACGCCTGGCGGAGACTTACCCCGATGCCCAGCTGGAAGGCTTCAGCGTCCAGCCCATGGTCAAGCGCGCCGGTGCCTGGGAACTGATCGCCGGCTTCACCGAGGACCAGCAGTTCGGGCCGGTGGTGCTGTTCGGCCAGGGGGGCACCGCGGTGGAAGTCATCAAGGACCAGGCCCTGGGCCTGCCGCCCCTCAACCTGAAACTGGCCCGGGACATGGTGACCCGGACCCGCATTTACAATCAGTTGGTGGGCTATCGGGACCGGCAACCCGCCGATCTGGATGCCATTGATCTGACACTGACCCGGATCGCCCAGATCGCGGCGGATCTGCCCCAGGTGAAGGAGCTGGACATCAACCCGCTGCTGGCCTCGGCTGAAGGGGTGGTGGCGCTGGACGCCCGGGTGCGGATCGCGGAAAACGGCGAGGACGGCGTGCGTCTTGCCATTCGACCCTACCCCCGGCATCTGGAGAAATCCGTCACCGACGAGGCCGGGCGGCATTATCTGCTGCGGCCCATCCTGCCGGAGGACGAGCCGGCCCTGCACCGGGCCTTCGCCCATTTGACCCCCGAGCAGATTCGACTGCGGTTCTTTGCCCCCATGAAGCAACTCAGTCACATGGCGGCGGCGCGATTCACGCAGATCGACTACCACCGGGAGATGGCGCTGATCATCACCGACCCGGATGAGGTGCCCGGCGAGGCGGAGCTCTATGGGGCCGTGCACATCCACGCCGACCCGGATAACGAGAAGGCGGAGTACTCCATCATTGTCCGGGATGACCTGACTCGCCACGGGCTCGGCCGGCTGCTAATGGAGCATGTCATCGACTACGCCCGCTCCCGGGGCATTGGGGTCATCGAAGGCGACGTGTTGCGGGATAATCAGGCCATGCTGGTGCTGTGTCGGCAGCTGGGCTTTGAAGAGCATGTCGACCCGGACGACCGGGACATCATCAAGGTCAGCCTGCCATTGACCCTGGATGATGGAGGCGGCTGACCGCCGCCGCCATCGATCAACGGTATTTCATGATCTCCATGAGTTCGTCCACCATCTGATCCGCGTCACCCCGCGCCTGAGCGCTGGTGACGTGGTGATGGAGGTGGCTGCGAAGCACCGAGTCCCCCACCTTGGCCAGGGCACCATCCACGGCCTTTAGCTGGCGCAACACGTCAACGCAGTACACGTCATCCCGCTCCAGCATTCGGACAATGCCCTCGACGTGGCCCCGGACCGAGGCCAGTCGACGCCGGGCGGACTCGCGGACCTCCGGATCAAGCGCGAGCTGGCACTGGGTCATGTCGTCCATCGGTACGCTCCTGTCTTTGATGGCGCGGCTGGAAGCCTCGGAGCCGCAGTGAGTTGCTGAGCACGAACAGGCTGGAGAGGCTCATGGCGGCGGAAGCGGCCATGGGGTTGAGGAGCCAGCCCGTGAGGGGGAACAGGGCACCCGCTGCCACCGGGATCAGCAGGGTGTTGTAGCCGTAGGCCCAGAAGAAGTTGCCCTTGATGGTGCGATGGGCGCGGCGAGCCAACTCAACCGCATCCAGTATGCCGTTGAGATCCGGGCGCATGAGCACCGCATCGCCGGCCTCGATGGCCACGTCCGTGCCGGTGCCGATGGCGATCCCCACATCGGCGCGGGCCAGCGCCGGCGCGTCGTTAATGCCGTCACCAACAAAGGCCACTCGCCGGCCCTCATTCTGCAGGCGCTCGACCTCCCGGGCCTTGCCATCCGGCCGGACTCCGGCCATCACCTCATCAATGCCCAGCTGACGGGCCAGGGCGTTGGCAGTGGCCGCCTGGTCACCGGTGACCATGGCCACCTGCAGACCCAGGGTTTTTAGGGTGGCGACCACCGAGGCGCTTTCCTCGCGAGCGGGGTCCGCAATGCCGAGCACCCCCACCAGCTGACCGTCCACGGCGGCATACAGGGTGGTGCGTGCATCATCGGCCAAGCGCTGAACCGTGTCCGCCACGCTGTCGACGTTGACACCGAGCCATTCCATGTAATGCGCCGCGCCAATGTGCACGTAACGTCCCTCCACCTGAGCTTCGACGCCGAAACCGGTGACCGACTGAAACTCACTGGCGGCGGGAATGCTCAAGCCGCGGGATTTGGCCGCCTCAACAATGGCAGCAGCCAGCGGGTGCTCGCTGTGCTGCTCCACGGCGGCCACCAGCCGCAGGGTTTCGTCCTCGGCACCGGCGGCCACTTCCAGCTCGGTGAGCTGGGGGCGACCCAGGGTCAGGGTGCCGGTTTTGTCCAGCACCACCGTATCCGCCTTGGCCAGGGCCTCGAGGGCCGCGCCGCGGCGCATGAGCATGCCGTTGGACGCCCCCTTGCCAATGGCCACCATGACCGCGGTGGGAGCCGCCAGGCCCATGGCACAGGGACAGGCAATCAGGAGCACGCTGACCGAGGCCACGAAGGCATAGGAGAGCACCGGCTCCGGCCCGATGGCCAGCCAGGTCACCGCGGTCAGCAGCGCCACGGCGATGGCCACCGGCACGAACACGCCGGCGATGCGGTCCGCCAGTGCCTGAATCGGCGGTTTCTCGGCCTGGGCGCGTTCTACCATGCCGATGATCTGTGCCAGCACGGTGTCGCCGCCCACGCGGGTTGCCCGGAACACCAGTGAGCCCTGGCCATTGACGGTGCCGGTCACCAGCTCATCGCCGGCGGCCTTGGACACCGGCACCGGTTCGCCGGTGACCATGGACTCATCCACCCGGGAGTGGCCCTCGACCAGTTCACCGTCCACCGGGATCCGCTCCCCCGGACGAACCAGCACGTGGTCATCCACCCGGACGTCATCGATGTCCACTTCCACCGGCTCGCCGTCGCGCATGACCCGGGCCGTGCGGGACTGCAGTTCCAGCAACGCCCGGATCGCCTGGGAGGTCCGGCCCCGGGCAATCTGCTCGAGATAACGGCCCACCAGCACCAGCGTAATGATGACGCCGGCGGCCTCGAAGTAGCTGCTGGCGGTGCCTTCGGGGAATATCCCCGGCACCAGCAGGGCGAGCAGTGAATAGAAATAGGCCGCACCGGTGCCGATCATCACCAGGCTGCTCATGGCCGGCGCCAGGTGGCGCATTTCCTTGATACCGCGCTCAAAGAAACCACGGCCCGCCCAGAACATCACCGGCGTGACCAGCAGGAATTCCAGGGCGACCCAGGCCCGCTCAGGCATCCACTGGGTAAAGAACTCGTGGCCACCCGGGACGTGACGGCCCATGGCAATGATAACCAGGGGCAGGGTAAATGACGCCGCGATAATCATCTGCCGACGCAGTGCACCCTCCTCACGGGCCTGCACGGCGGACAGATCCGCGCCGGCGTCCGCCCCGTGGCCTTCGCCGTCGCTGGCGCCCTGCTCAACGCCGTATCCGGCAGCTTCTACGGCGGCCACCAGATCGGGGCGGGAAACGGCGCCGCTGAGCACGCTGACCCGGGCGCGGCTCAGGCCCAGATCGACGCTGGCCTCAAGCACGCCGGGGACCCCGGCCAAGGCCTGTTCCACGCGGCGGACGCAACCGCCACAGGTTACGCCGGTCAGGTTCAGGGTGATGGAGTCCCGGGCCGGCGGATAACCCGCCTGGTCCAGCGCGTTGGCCGCCTCCGCCAGCACCGCGGTGGTGTCGGCGGAGTCGGACAGGGTCAGATGGGCACGGCCGGTGGCGAGGTTGACCGAGGCCGACTCAACCCCGGAGACGCCGGTAAGAGCCGTTTCGGCGTGGTGGACGCAACTGCCGCAGGTCAAGCTGGTGACCATCAATTCGGTTTGCTTCGCTGACATGAATCCTATCCGCCATTGCCAATGTGCAGCCAGCATACCCCTCCCCCCGGGGGGTCGGTCAAATGCACACACAAAAAAAGGGGCCCGAAGGCCCCTTTTACGCTGGACTGATGGTCTCAGTGTTTAGTCGCGCTCACCGGCGGCCATCCACTCTTCCATCATCTGGTCGTAGTCCATGGTCTCACCCTGCGGCATCTCATTGTCGAGACGCGGCTTGGGTGCGCCCGGCTGACTCAGCCAGTACTCCGGATCCCGTGCCTCGTTCATCACCGGTGCGTAGGTGTCAAACACCTCGGCCCGGGCCAGACGATCCATGGTGCGGTCCAGTGCCTGCGCCAGGTTGTCGAGGCCTTCCTGCGGCGTCACCTCACGGCTCATGACCGGAGCCAGGTTCTGCCACCAGAGCGGAGCCATACGCGGATAGTCAGGAATGTTGGTTCCTGTCGGCGTCCAGAAGCTCTCGTTCGGGCTGCGGTAGAACTCCACCAGACCACCCAGCTGCGGAGCCCGCTCGGTCATCTGGTCGGAGAAGATGTCGGACCGACGAATCGGCGTCAGGCCCGCCATCAGCTTCTCCAGCGAGGTGGTCTTGGCCACGGTGAACTGACCGAACAGCCAGGCCGCGGTGCGACGATCCTCAGGCGTAGAGTCAAAGAAGGTCCAGGAGCCCACGTCCTGATAACCCACCTTCATGCCCTCTTCCCAGTACGGGCCCACCGGTGACGGTGCCATCCGCCACAGCGGGTTGCCCTCGTCATCGGTCACGGCCACCTCGGGGTCGACCATGGCCTCAGTAAAGGCGGTGTACCAGAAAATCTGCTGAGCGATGTTGCCCTCGGCAGGCACAGGACCGGCCTCGCCAAAGGTCATGCCAGCGGCCTCCGGCGGTGCGTAGGCGTGCAACCAGTCAACGGCCTTGGTCATGGCGAACACCGACGCCGGCGCATTGGTGCCACCACCGCGGGTTACACTACAACCCACCGGGTTGGCGTCCTCGTCCACCCGGCAGCCCCAGTCGTCCACGGGGTTACCGAACGGCACGCCGGTGCTGCCCATGCCGGCCATGGACAGCCAGGAGTCATGGAAGCGCCATCCCAGGGAGAAGTGGCGGCGACCATAGTCCATGTGACCATAGATACGCTCACCATCGATCTCACCAACGTGCTCGGTGAAGAACTCGGCGATCTCCTCATAAGCGGTCCAGTTCAGGGGAACACCCAGCTCATAGCCGTAGATGTCCTCGAACTGCGCCTGGAGATCCGGATCGGTGAACCAGTCATAACGGAACCAGTAAAGGTTCGCGAACTGCTGGGCCGGCAGCTGGAAAATGCTGCCATCCGGGCCGGTGGTGTACTGAATGCCGATGAAGTCATCCAGGTCCAGGGTCGGCAGGGTGAAGTCCGCCCACTCGTTCTCCATGGCTTCGGAGAGGTTGATGGTGGTGCCGTAGCGGATATGGGTGCCGATGGCATCGGAGTCGTTGATGTAGCCGTCGTAGATGTTACGACCAGTCTGCATCTGGGTCTGCATGGTATCAACCAGGTCACCCTCACCGATGATGTTGTGAGTCACCTCAATACCCGTGAGCTCGGTGAAGGCCGGAGCCAGCACGTCCCGTTCAAAAATGTGAACCGCTAGCGTCTCGGCAACGGTGCTGATTTCAAGCCCACGGAGTGGTTCGGCCGCTTCGGCAAACCATTCCAGCTCTGCAATCTGCTCCTCCCTTGAAAGCGTCGAGTTGACGAACACCTCGTCAACCAGCCGCTCAATAACAGCATCGCGGTCGTGATTGTCGGCAAACGCCATGCCCGGCCCTGCGGCCAGGGCGCCGGCGAGCGCCGCCAGGATCAGACTATTTTTCTTCATGACTACCTCGTAGCTTTCTTCTGTTGGATATCCCCTGATCGGGGACTCTCTTCCTCACTCCGGGTTAACCCCAGCGCAGCAGAATCGCCATCCAGACGAGCTGCAGCCCCAGCGCTACCCAAAGACTGATGTCGGTAAATCCGACAAAAAACACGTGAATATAGGCCGATGTCAGCAGGCCGATGAAAAACCGGTCACCCCGCGTGGTGGCAATGGGCAGAAAGCCCTTGCGCTCCTGCGTGGGAGACACCAGTTCCCAGACCGTCATCGCCGCCAGCGCCGAGGCGATGGCGATGAAAAACACCGCGGTAATGGGAGTCCAGACCATCCAGTCGAGCATGTGCCGGTCCCCCCCTTATGTCCGGCCCAGGGCAAAGCCCTTGGCGATGTGGTTACGAACGAAATAGATCACCAGAATCCCCGGCACGATGGTGAGCACACCCGCAGCGGACAGCGTGGCCCAGTCAACGCCACTGGCTGTGGAGGTCCGGGTCATTACGGTGCCGATGGGCATGGCGTTGGTCGCCGTCAGCGAGCGGGCCAGCAGCAGTTCCACCCACGAGAACATGAACAGGAAGAACAGCGTCACGCCGATACCCGAGCGGATCATGGGAATGAAAATCTTGATGAAGAAGGCCGGATAGCTGTACCCGTCGATGTAGGCGGTCTCGTCCACCTCCTTGGGCACGCCACGCATGAACCCTTCCAGGATCCACACCGCCAGCGGGATATTGAACAGGCAGTGCGCCATGGCCACGGCAATGTGGGTGTCAAACAGCCCCACGGTGTAATACAGCTGGAAGTACGGCACCAGGAACACCGCCGGCGGCGCCATCAGGTTGGTCAGCAGCCAGAAGAACAGGTGCTTGTCACCGATGAAGCGATAGCGGCTGAAGGCATAGGCCGCCGGCAGCGCCACCAGGATGCTGATGGTCATGTTCATCAGCACGTAGGTCAGGGAGTTGACGTACCCCATGTACCAGGTGGAGTCGGTGAAGATGCCGATGTAGGCCTGCAGCGTCGGGTTCTCCGGCCACAGGGTGAACTGCCCCAGAATTTCCCGGTTGGTCTGCAACGACATGTTCAGCAGCCAGTACAGCGGCAGCAGTGTGAAGGTGATATAGAGCGCCAGCAGCAGGCGGTTGCGGAGCACGCCGTTGCGCTGACCGTTGGTGGCGGCGCTCATTTGCCACCTCCCACATCAGCCAGGCGTTCTTTCTGCATATTCATGATGGTGACGTAAAACACGTAGCTCACCGCGAGAACGATCAGGAAGTAAATGATGGAAAACGCCGCCGACGGACCGAGGTCCTGCTGGGCCACGGCCATGGTGGTCAGCGTCTGACTCAGGAACGTGGTGGAGCTGCCGGGCCCGCCACCGGTGAGCACGAAGGGCTCGGCGTAAATCATGAACGAGTGCATGAACCGCAGCAGCACGCCGATGACCAGCACATTGGTGAGTTTGGGCAGCTCGATGTAGCGGAAGATCGCCCAGCGGGAGGCCCGGTCGATGCGGGCGGCCTGGTAATAGGCCTCGGGGATCGCCCGCAGGCCGCTGTAACACAGAAGCGCGATCAGTGGCGTCCAGTGCCAGACATCCATAAGGATGATAGTGACCCAGGCGTCCAGCGAGCTGCGGGTAATGTTGTAGCTGACGCCCAGGACGTTATTGAGGGTGTACCCGGCCAGCCCGATATCCCCACGAGTGAAGATCTGCCAGATACTGCCGACCACGTTCCAGGGGATGAGCAGCGGCATGGCAATGAGGATCAGCACGGCGGATGCCTGCCAGCCCTTTTTGGGCATGAGCAGCGCGATTCCGATACCCAGCGGCACCTGAATCGCCAGAATGGTGAACGAGAAGAAGAACTGGCGTCCCAGGGCCGCTTGCAGCTGGGGGTTCTGGAGGGTTTCCCGAAACCAGTCACCGCCAACAAAAAACGCCGACCGCCCCAGGATGTCCTGAATCGAGTAGTTGACCACGGTCATCAGCGGGATGATGGCGGTAAAGGCCACCAGCACCAGCACCGGCAGCACCATGAACCACGCTTTTTGATATTCGGTTTTATCCACGTCGTCTCCCCCTAGCCGACGAGCCGGTCGTCGGCGTACAGCAGCGCGTTCTCGGTGGGGAACACCACCTGCAACCCGTCGCTGCCGATTTTTTCTGATTCATCCAGGCGCACATGCACCCGGTGATTGCCCAGGTAGCCCGTCACCAGCTGGTAGTCACCCAGATCTTCCACCGAATGGACCTGGACCCGGTGTCCGCTCTCACCCTCGCCGGCGGCGCGGATCAGGCCGGGCCGGATGCCGAGCTGCAGCGAGCCGCCGTGCTGACGGGCCGCCTCCGCCATGGCGGGGTCCACCGTGATGTGCTCGCCATCGACAATGGCGCGGGAGCCATCCACTGTGCACTCCATGAAATTCATGCCCGGGCTGCCGATGAAGTAACCGACGAACGTGTGAGCCGGCCGCTCGAAGAGCTCCTGGGGCGTGCCCAACTGCAGCACCTGCCCGGCCAGCATGACGGCCACCTTGTCGGCAAAGGTCAGTGCCTCGGTCTGATCGTGGGTGACGTAAACCAGGGTCAGGGCCAGCTGCTCATGAATCTCCCGCAGCTTGCGGCGCAGCTGCCACTTCAGATGGGGATCAATCACGGTGAGCGGCTCGTCGAACAGCACCGCGGAAACATCCTCGCGCACCAGGCCGCGGCCCAGGGAAATTTTCTGCTTGGCATCCGCCGTAAGGTTCTTGGCCCGGCGATTGAGCGCTCCTTCCAGGCCCAGCATGGTGGCGATGTGCTGCACCCGCTGGCTGACGTAGGCCTCGTCCATGCGGCGGTTGCGCAGCGGGAACGCCAGATTGTCGAACACGCTCATGGTGTCGTAGATCACCGGAAACTGGAAAACCTGACCGATGTTGCGGTCTTCCGTGCGCGTGTGGGTCACGTCGGTCTCATCGAACATGACCTGCCCCTCGGAGGGGGCCACCAGCCCGGAGATGATGTTCAGCAGTGTGGTCTTACCGCAGCCGGACGGCCCCAGCAGGGCGTAGGCGCCACCGTCTTCCCAGACATGCTGCATCGGCTGCAGGGCGTAGTCGCCGCCGGGGGCGTACTGATGGCCGAGGTTTCTGAGTTCTATTCTTGCCATGTCGTTTATCCGCGCTCCGTTGCCGGGGAGGCCACCAGGCGCTCTTCTTGATCAAAGGCGTAAAGGCGGGACGGGTCGAAGTGCACATTAAAGGCTTCGCCGGGATGGACCATGTGCACGCCCCGCTCCAGCACCACCCAGTCATGGCCGCCCACTTCCAGATGAATATAGGTCACCGAGCCCGCAATCTCCGCCACCTCCACGGTGCCCGCCAGGTCAATGCCGTGCTCCCCGACGCTGCTCGCAAACAGGTGGTGGGGCCGCACGCCCAGGGTGTAACTGCCCGGCGCCAGGTCGGACATGTGGGCCGGCAGCGGCTCATCCAGCAGGCCACCGACCACCATGCGCCCGTCGCGGACGTCGGCTTCGATCAGGTTCATGGGCGGATCGGAGAACACCTGGGAGACCGTCACCGTGGCGGGGTTGCGATAGGTCTCGGCGGTCAGGCCATGCTGAACCAGCCGACCCTCGTGGAGCACCGCGGTTTTGCCCCCCAGCACCAGCGCCTCTTCAGGCTCGGTGGTGGCGTAAACAATGACCGTGTCCCGGTCCTTGAACAGTTCCCGCAGTTCCGCCCGCAGTCCCTCGCGGAGCTTGTAGTCGAGGTTCACCAGTGGCTCGTCCAGCAGGATCAGCTTGGCGTCGCGCACCAGAGCGCGGGCCATGGCGCACCGCTGCTGCTGGCCACCGGACATTTCCAGGGGCATGCGATCCAGCAGGTGGTCAATGCCCAGGCGCTCGGCCTCGGCCCGTACCCGCCGATCGATCTCGGCCTTGGAGAGTTTCGCCAGCCGCAGGGGCGAGGCGATGTTGTCGTAGCAGCTCATCGCCGGGTAGTTGATGAACTGCTGGTACACCATGCCCAGCGAGCGCTTCTGGACCGGCGTGGCGGTTACGTCCACGTTGTCCTCGAGCACCCGCCCCTTGCTGGGGGGCTCGAGCCCGGCCATGACCCGCATGAGCGTGGTCTTGCCCGCCCGGGTCAGACCCATAAGCACGTTGAATTCCCCGCGCTCGAAGGTCAGGTTGATATCTTCAAGATGGACCTCACCCCCAACGGTGCGGCTCACCCCCTCCAAAACCAGGCTCATTACGCAGTTGCCCTCTTCTTATTTTCGCCGCCGAACCAGGTGCCGACCCGCTGGCGCTGGTTCTCGTCCAGCATCAGGCCCACTTTGGTGCGACGCCAGATGGCGTCTTCGGCGGTCATTGCCCATTCATACTGTGCCAGATAACGGAGCTCCGCCTCATACAGGTCAGCTCCGAAATGCTCCCCCAGGTCATCCAGCGACGCCGCCGATCCCAGCATGCGTTCGGTCTCGGTGCCGTAGTTGCGGGCCAGGCGCCAGGCCATGTCCTCGGGCAACCAGGGCCGGGACTGGCGCAGGGCGTCCAGATAGGCCTCGAAGTCGCCATTGGGAATATCGCCCCCGGGCAGCGGCTGATCACCAGTCCAGTCAGTGATTTCCGCACCCAGCAGCGGCGCGATCCGGTCCACGGCCTGGCGGGCCAGCGTGCGGTAAGTGGTGATCTTGCCGCCGAACACCGACAACAGCGGCGCGGCGCTGTCATCCAGGTCCAGACTATAGTCGCGACTCACCGCCGAGACATTGTCCTCTTCGGACTCGTCGTACAGCGCGCGGACGCCGGAATAGGTCCAGACCACGTCGGCGGGGGTGATTTCGCGCTTGAAATAACGGTTCACCGCGTCGCAGAGGTACTGAATCTCTTCGTCACTGGCCGTCGCTTCGGCCGGGTTGCCTTCATAGGCCACGTCGGTGGTGCCAATCAGGGTGAAATGCTGTTCGTAGGGAATGGCGAAGATGACGCGGCCGTCGTTGTTCTGAAACAGGTAGGAATCTTCATGTTCGAACATGGACGGCACGACGATATGACTGCCCTTGACCAGGTGGACATCCTTGTCGTCATTCCGCTGCATGGCGTCGCTGAGCAGCCGGGCCACCCAGGGGCCGGCGGCATTCACCACGGAGCGGGCCTGGATGGTCTGCTTCTGGTCCGTGGTGGTGTCGGTGAGCTCCACCTGCCAGCTGTCGCCATTGCGCTGGGCGCCGGTGCAGCGGGTGCGGGGCAGGACACGGCCGCCGCGGGCCTCAACGTCCATGCAGTTCAGCACCACCAGGCGGGAGTCCTGGACCCAGCAGTCCGAGTACATGAACCCCTTGCGAAGACTGTCGTCCAGGGGCTGTCCCGCATAGTGCTGCTGCAGGTTGATCCCCTTGGAGCCCGGCAGTTTCTTGCGGCCGCCGAGGTGGTCATACAGAAAGAGGCCCATGCGGATCATCCATGCCGGCCGCAGTTCTTTGACGTGGGGCATGACAAAGCGCAGCGGCCAGATGATGTGCGGGGCGATGCCCATGAGCACTTCCCGCTCTTTCAGGGCTTTCTGAACCAGCCGGAACTCGTAGTACTCGAGATAGCGAAGGCCGCCGTGGACCAGCTTGGTGCTGGCGGATGAAGTGTAATTCGCCAGATCACCCTGCTCGACCAGCAGGACCTTCAAGCCGCGACCGGCCGCATCGCGGGCAATACCTGCGCCGTTAATGCCGCCACCAACAACGATCACATCGTAGCTGTCTGAATGCTCAGCCGTGGAAGACACGAATGCCTCTCCTCCGTTGCCTGTGAGTCGCGACTATGTTGCCGCTTATTCATGTTCGGAATCAAACATACCACCGGAAACTGACCCGTCAACCCGAAAATTAACGAAAATCACTCCGTGGTGACGATTAGTTCCACGCCCTGATCGGCCATCAGCTGCTGCAGCTGCGGGGATGGCGGTGCATCGGTGTACACCTGGCTGATCTGGTTGAGATGGGCCACCCGTACCAGGGCCCGCCGACCGAACTTGCTCTGATCGGCGCCCAGCAATACCGACCGGGCATTGCCCAGCAGACCCTGCAGCACCCGAACCTCGCGATAGTCGAAATCCAGCAGGGTGCCGTCGGCATCAATCCCGGAGATCCCCATCACGGCGTAGTCCACCTTGAACTGGTTCATGAAGTCGATGGTGGCCTCGCCGGTGATGCCCCGGTCGCGATGACGGACCACGCCGCCGGCGACAATCACTTCGTTCTCGGCGCTGTCCGCCAGCAGCATGGCGACGTTGAGATTGTTGGTGATCACCCGCAGCCCGCGATGATCCCGCAGCGCCGCGGCCACGGCCTCGGCGGTGGTGCCCAGGGTGATGTACAGCGACGCCTCGTCGGGTATGCGCTGGGCGATGGCCGCGCCGATTCGCTGCTTGGCTTCGGGATTGAGCACCTGACGGGTCTGGTAGGCGACGTTCTCGACGCTGGAAGGCAACCCGGCCCCGCCGTGGTAGCGCCGCAGCAGCCCGGCGCCGGACAGATCGTTAATGTCCCGGCGAATGGTCTGGGCGGTGACGTCGAACTGCTCCGCCAGTCCCTCCACCGAGGCGAACCCGCGCTCGCGGATCAGGTTCATGATGGCCTGCTGGCGCCCGTTCAGCATTAGCCCCTCATCATCACTGGTGACCACCCCACTCCTCCCGGTTTTCGTTATTTTTCGCCTTTGAACGCCAAACTTGACTTTTCATGGCGGAATTCGATCATACCGCGACAGACGAAGCGCGCAACAAATGCACGAGGAGGAGGGCAGCGGCATGGCTGAACGCGACGGCATCCTGGCGATCGATCAGGGCACAACCAGCTCACGAGCCATCGTTTTCGACACCGATGGCCGCATAATGGCCACTTCACAGCAGGAGTTCCCCCAGCACTATCCCCACAGCGGCTGGGTCGAGCACGACCCGCAGGACCTGTTGAACTCCACCGTCAGTACCTGCACCCGGGCATTGAAGGCGGCGAAGGCCGCGGGGGTGCATGCCCGCACCATCGGCATCACCAACCAGCGCGAGACCACCATCGTCTGGGACCGCCGCACCGGCGAGCCCATCCACAACGCCATTGTCTGGCAGGACCGGCGCACCGCCGAGCGCTGCGCCGCCCTCAAGGCCGCCGGCCACGAACCGCTGGTGGCGGAACGCACCGGCCTATTGCTGGACCCCTACTTTTCGGCCACCAAGATCGCCTGGCTACTGGATAACGTGCCCGGCGCCCGGGCCCGCGCGGAAAAGGGCGAACTGGCGTTCGGCACCGTTGACACCTGGCTGCTCTGGAAACTCACCGGCGGCCGCAGCCACGCCACCGATGCCACCAACGCCAGCCGCACGCTGCTGTTCGACATCCACCGCCAGACCTGGGATGACGAGCTGCTGGCCCTGTTCGACATCCCTCGCGCCATCCTGCCGGAGGTGCGGGACAGTGCCGCCGACTTCGGCGTCACGGACGCCGAGGTGCTGGGCACCGAGCTGCCGGTGGAGGGCATCGCCGGCGACCAGCACGCCGCCGTGGTGGGTCAGGGATGTTTTGAGCCGGGCATGATCAAAAGCACCTACGGCACCGGCTGTTTTGCGCTGATCAACACCGGCGAGGAGGCGGTGCCTTCCCGTAACCGCCTGCTCACCACCACCGCCTATCGCATCAACGGCAAGCCCACCTACGCCCTGGAGGGCGCGATTTTCATCGCCGGCGCCGCCATTCAATGGCTGCGGGACGAACTGGGCATCATCGCCCACGCCTCCCAGAGCGAGGGGCTGGCCAACGACGCCGAAGCTGAAGGCCTGTACCTGGTGCCCGCCTTCACCGGCCTGGGTGCTCCCTGGTGGGACCCCAATGCCCGGGGCGCCATTTATGGACTGAATCGCAACACCGGCGTGGCGGAGTTTGTTCACGCCGCCCTGGACTCGGTCTGCCTGCAGACCGGCGACCTGCTGGAGGCCATGGCAGGCGATTCCAGCACGCCACAGAATACCCTGCGGGTGGACGGCGGCATGGTGGCCAACAGTTGGCTGTTGCAGCGGCTGGCGGACCTCACCGGCCTGGCGGTGGAACGCCCGGAAGTCATTGAGACCACGGCGCTGGGGGCGGCGTATCTGGCCGGACTGCAGCACGGCTTCTACAACTCGCTGGACGATCTCAACTCCCAGTGGGCACTGGATGCGCGCTTCGAGCCCGCCATCAGTCGCAGTGCCCGGGAGCATATCGTCGAGGGCTGGCACGACGCGGTCCGGCGCACGCTGACCACCTGATCACCCCGGCACATGGCCAGCCCGGCGACGGTCGGGCTACCATGACGTTTTGTCTGGAGGCGAGCATGCAGTATCTCCACACCATGGTGCGCATCAGCGACATCGACGAGTCGCTGCGGTTCTACTGCGGGCTGCTGGGCATGGAAGAGATCAGCCGCCGTGACCACGAGGCGGGGCGCTTCACGCTGATTTTTCTGGCAGCGCCGGCGGACGTGGACCGGGCCCGCTCCGATGACCGGGCCCCGATGCTGGAACTGACCTGGAACTGGGACCCGGAAACCTTCAGCGGCGGACGCAACTTCGGCCACCTGGCCTATCGGGTCAATGACATTTACGGCCTGTGCCAACGGCTGATGGACAATGGGGTCACCATCAACCGGCCACCCCGGGACGGCCGCATGGCCTTCGTCAAGTCGCCGGATGGCATCTCCATTGAACTGCTGCAGAGCGGCGACCCACTGCCCGAGCAGGAACCCTGGGTGTCCATGCCCAACACCGGGAGCTGGTAGTCATGGCCGCAACGCTGCCCATGGATGATCGGCGCCGGGACCTGCTGGGTCTCGGCGGCTGGACCCTGCTGGTGGTGGTCACCGCCATGGGCGGCATCCTCAGCCCCCCGGGGGACTGGTACGCCGCGCTTCAAAAACCCCCGCTCACGCCACCGAATGCGGTGTTCCCGGTGGCGTGGACGCTGCTGTACGCCACCATGATCGCCGCGGCCTGGATGGTATGGCGGCGGGTGGGGCTGCTGGCCGGCATGGCCGCGCTGCTGCCGTTCATTGCCCAGCTGGGGGCCAACGGGCTCTGGAGCATCGTGTTTTTCCAGTGGCACCGCCCGGATCTGGCGCTGGTCAACCTGGTGGTGCTGTGGCTGCTGGTGGCGCTGACCATTGTTCGATTCCGGCGCGTTCATCCGCCGGCGGGCTGGCTGCTGCTGCCCTACCTGGCATGGCTGACTTTCGCCGGCTATCTGAACATCGGCATTATCGTGCTCAA
Source organism: Spiribacter sp. 2438 (assembly GCF_009676705.1). GTDB lineage: Bacteria > Pseudomonadota > Gammaproteobacteria > Nitrococcales > Nitrococcaceae > Spiribacter. The sequence goes on from NZ_CP046046.1 coordinate 1,756,569, forward strand.
CGGGCCGGCACCGCCGGCCTGAACCCCGACTAGCCCTCGCGGCGGATCCGCTCGGCCCACTCGGCCTCGGTAAATTCCAGACCCTCCCGCTCCCACGGGGGGACCGGGGTAAACACTTCCACCAGAAAGTCCACGAATGCCCGCACCTTTCGGGAGAGATGGCGACGGTGTGGGTAGATCAGGAAATATGCCGAGCTCTCGTGGGGATACTGGGGCAGCACCGGCACCAGATCCCCCCGGCGAATGGCCGGCATCACCAGCCAGGTGGACAGCCGCGCCAGGCCCAGGCCCGCCAGCGCTCCCTCGTACAGGGCGTCGGCGGTATTGGCGCGGAAGTTGCCTTTGACATGCATCACCCGGTGGCCCTGCTCACCATCTTCAAAGGCCCAGTCGTTGAACTGCGACACTTCGTAGAGCGTCAGGCAGTTGTGATTGAGCAGATCCTCGGGACTGGTGGGTTTGCCATGGCGATCCACGTAATCCGGTGATGCACAGATGATGCGGCGATTGACGCACAGCCGCCGGGCGATCATCGATGGGTCCTCCATCTGCTCGCGCCACTGAATGGCCACATCGATGCCTTCCTCGATGAGGTCCACATGCCGGTCGGTGAGCTCCACCTCGACGTTGAGGTCCGGATAGCGCTCCAGAAACTCCGCCATTCGCGGCAGCACCTCCACCCGCCCAAAGGCCGAGGTGGCCGCCACCCGCAACGTGCCCCGGGGGTTTTCATTGAGGGCGGTGACCGCTTCTTCAGCTTCCTCGATTTCCTGAACGATGCGGGCCGAACGCTCGTAGTAGGCCTGCCCCACCTCGGTGAGGCTGACCCGGCGGGTGGTGCGATTGAAAAGTCGCACGCCCAGGCGGTCTTCCAGGCGCCGAATCTGTTTGCTCACCGCCGAGGGGGTCAGGTCGAGATCCCGCGCCGCCGCGGAAAAGCTGCCCTTGTCCACGGCCCGCACGAACATGTGCATTTCTGCTGCACGATCCATGGCAATTGATCCTGTCGGGCAAAAGTCGGTGTATTGACGCGTCCATTATGTCACAGCCCGCAGGGTCCACAGGACCACCATGCCCGCCGCCAGCGTCGACAGGGTGCCATGAGTCCGCCAGGCCACCAGCGCAGCCACCGCCCCCGCCGCCAGCCGTGGGCCGTCCAGGGTGCCGTCCTCGGCGAAACGGATCAGGCCGGGCATCACCAGGGCCGCGAACACCGCCGGCGGCACATAGTTCAACCCGCGGCGTACCAGGTCAGGCAGCCGCAGCCGGCCGCCGAACACCAGAAAAGCACCCCGCCACAGAAAGGTGCCGATGCCAATGACGACGATCACCCCCCAGAGCGGATCAATCACGGCGCAGCACCCCCTCGGCGATGACGCCGGCGGCAATACCGGCCAGGGCGCCCAGCGTCAGGCCCAGACCCGCCGGCAACCCCTGGCCCAGCACCGCGCCGCCACCCCCCACCACCGCGGCGATCAGCGATGGCCGGGAATTGACCGCCGGCACCAGCAGGGCGAGGAAGATCAAGGGCACGATGAATCCCAGCTCCCAGCTGGGCGGCAGCGCCGTACCGGCCCAGTAACCGAACCCCGTGGACAGCTGCCAGAAGACCCACAGAGGCAGGGCCGCGCCCAGGTAGAACCAGTGATTGGCGGGCAGCGGCTCATCGCTCATCACCCGGGTGACAGTGAGCGCATACGCCTGATCGGTGAGCAGATAGGCCATGGGCGCCCGCCAGCGCACCGGCAGGTGGCGGAAATACGGGGCCAGATGGGCGCTGTACATGACCATGCGCAGGTTGATCAGCAACGCGGTGGCCACCACCAGCGTGCTGGCGGCGCCGGCGTCGATGAGCTGCAGGGCCGCCAGCTGAGACGCACCGGCAAACACAATCACCGACAACGCCATGGTCAGATCCAGCCCCAGTCCGGCATCGAGCCCGGCCACGCCCGCGGTCACCCCGAAGGGCATTACCGCCGCCACCATGGGCGCCACCGCCCGCATGCCGGCAAAAACCGCCGCTCGCCGATTCACGAGCCAGGCGATCCGCGGCGCCAGCGCCTCTGCCAGTGATGGGCCAGCATCAGCAGACACGGCGTCAGCACCAGGGTGAGCACCGTCGCAAAGGTAAGGCCGCCGGCAATGGTGGAAGACAGCTGGGCCCACCACTGGGTGGACGGGGCGTTGTATTCGATGGTGCGGCCGAGAATGTCCACGTTCAGCTGCAGCACCATAGGCATCAGCCCCAGCACCGTGGTGAACGAGGCCAGCAGCACCGGCCGCATACGCTGCGCCGCGGTTCGCAGGATGGCCTCGGTCACCGACAGCCCCTCCCGTCGCAATACGTTGTAGGTGTCAATCAACACAATGTTGTTGTTCACCACGACGCCAGCCAGGGCAATCATGCCAACGCCGCTCATCACCACTCCCAGGGGCCGCTGGGTGATCATCAACCCCAACAGCACCCCGGCAGTGGACAGCGCCACGGCACTCAACACCAGCGCCGCCTGATAAAAGCTGTTGAACTGAGTGACCAGGATCACCGCCATCAACCCCAGGGCCACCACAAAGGCCTGAACAAGAAAGGTCTGCGCTTCCCGCTGATCCTCGTCTTCGCCGCGGAAGCGCACCATGACTCCTTCCGGCGGCGGATCCTGCTCAAGGGCACTGCGCAGGGCCTGCACCCGCTCGCTCACCAGCCGGCCGGACTCCACGTCCGCGCTCAACGTCAGCACCCGCTGCCCGTCCACCCGATCCAGAGTGCCGATGCGGGGCACCGGCACGAAGTCGACGAAGTTGCTCACCGGCACCTGACCAAAGCGCGTGGGCACCCGCAGCTGGCCGAGGCTGTCCAGGCTGCGCTGCTCCAGGGGAAACCGCACCCGAATGTCCACTTCGTCATCGGCATCATCCGGGCGGTAGTCGGCAATCAGGACCCCGGTGGTGACCAGCTGGACGGCGTTGCCCAGCAGGCTGATGTCCGCGTCATGCCGGACGGCTTTTTCCCGATCCACCTGCAGCGACCAGTCGATGCCGGGCAGCGCCCGATTGTCTTCTATGTCGGCGAATCCGCCCAGTGACTCCATGCGCTCACGCACCGCCTCGACGCTGGCGGGCAATTGGTCCGGCGGACCGCTGAGCTGCAGCTCGATGGGCTTGGGCTGGGCCGGCCCCTGCTGCTGCTGGGTGATCTGGGTGCGAATGCCCGGTACATCCGCCACCGCGGCCCGGATGTCCTCAATAATGGCCACCGCCGGGCGCCGATGGCGCCAGTCGACGAACTCCAGCTGCACCACCCCCACGGCGTCGCGGGCGAGCCCCTGACCGCCCACCCGGGTGGGATCCGCCACGGTGCGGGCGTAGACGAAGGCGACTTCATCAAAGTCGGCTAGCCGCGATTCCACCGAGCGCATGAGGGCGTCTTTTTCGTGAACCGACAGATCCCCCCGGGCCTGGACCTGCACCCGGGCGTATTCCGGCTCCACCGAGGGGAAAAACTCCACCCCGGCCCCTAGCCGGCCATAGGCCGCATAGGTGGCCACCACCACCAGCAGAATGCCCAGCGACACCGTGCCCGGCCGCTTCAGCGCCCGCCCCAGCCAGCGCACATAAAAACCGCTAAAGCCGTCCAGCTGATTGAGGTCACCGGACTCGGCAATGCGGATACGCGCCTGATGGCTGCCCTGCTCGCCCCCCTGGCGACCGAACACACCCCCCAGCACCGGGATGAAGATCAGGGCCATGGCCAGGGACGCGGTGAGGGTGAAAATCACCGTAATGGGCAGGAATTTCATGAACTGCCCGACCATCCCGCCCCAGAACAGCAGCGGCACGAACACCGACAGCGTGGTCAGCGTCGCCGCGGTAATGGGCCAGGCCATGCGCTTGGCGCCATAACGGTAGGCGTCCGGCGCCGACCAGCCCTCGGTCATGCGCCGTTCCGCCAGCTCCACCACCACAATGGCGGCGTCCACCAGCATGCCCACCACCAGAATCAGGCTGAACAGCACCACAATGTTCATGGTGTAGCCCAGGGCATACACCGCCAGGATACCGGTCAGAAAGGCGCCGGGGATGGCCAGCCCCACCAGCATGGCGGGCCGCCAGCCCATCACCGCCACCACCACCAGCATGACCAGCACCACGGCGGTCAGGACGTTGTTCTGCAGGTCCCGGAGCATGGTGCGAATGTCCTGGGAGCGATCCTGCAGGTAGGTGGCCTCGAGGGCGGCGGGCCACTCGGCGCGGCTCTGCTCCACCAGGGCGCGGATCTGGTCATTCACCTCGATGATGTTGGCCCCCACCCGCTTGGAGACTTCCAGGGTGATGGCCGGCTCGCCGTTAATGCGGACGAACTCGGTGGGGTCCTTGAAGGTGCGTCGCACCTGGGCCACGTCGGCAAAGGTGACCACCCGGTCATCCACCACCTTCACCGGCAGGCCGAGCACATCGTCCATGTCCTCAATGACCCCCGGCACCCGCACCGCCAGCCGGCCGGCGCCGGTGTCCAGAGCCCCGGCGGCGATCAGGCGGTTGTTGCGGTCCACCAGGCTGAACAACTCCTCATACGAGACGTTGTAGGTCTGCATGACCCGGTCATCCACCGCCACTTCCAGCAGCTCTTCCCGGTCACCGCCGATCTCGGCTTCGAGCACGCCGGGCAGCGCTTCGATGCGGTCCTGCAGGGCGCGGGCGGTTTCCAGCAGCGAGCGCTCCGGCAGGGGCCCGGACAGGGCCACGGTCAGCACCGGAAACAGCGCCACGTTGATTTCGTTCACCCGGGGTTCTTCGGCCCCCTGGGGCAGGTCCGCCTTGGCAATGTCTACGCCTTCACGAACGTCGGCCAGGGCCTGATCGGCATCAAAGCCGGCATCGAATTCCAGGGTAATCGAGGCAAACCCCTCGGCGGCGGTGCCCTTGATCTGGTCGACGCCCTCGATGCCGCTCAGCTCCCGCTCCATGGGGCGAACCAGCAGCCGCTCGGCGTCCTCCGGCGAAATCCCTTCATAGGCCATGGAGACATAGATCACCGGGATGGTGAGATCCGGTTCCGCCTCCTTGGGGATCACCTGATAGGCATAAATCCCGAAGCCCACCACCAACAGGAATACCAGGCTCACCGAGCGGCTGCGCAGGAAAGCGGTCTCGATCAGTGCGCGCATGGAGTCAGTCCTCCACGGTCACCGGGCGGACCCGCTCACCTTCGCGCACGAACCCCTGGCCCACGGTAATCAGCTCCAGGCGCTCCGGCAGGCCGGTCACCCACATGCCCTCCCGCTGGGAGCGCACGATCTCCACGGGATGGAAGACCACGCGGTCATCCTCATCCACGGCTTTCACCCCCACCTCGCCGGTATCCGCCAGGGACAGCCAGGCCGGGCTGACAAAATGGGCCTCCACCGAATCCAGGGGGATGCGCAGGGTGGCGCTGACGCCCACCGGCAGACCCTCCGGATTGGGAGCGGTGACCTCGACCCGAAAGGTCCGCGACCCCTCATCCGCCGCACGGGCGATGCGGGTGACCTTGCCGCTCAGGGCATCGCCGGTAGCCAGCTCGATCTCCACTTCCCGGCCCCGCTGCACCTGCCGGATCTCCTGCTGGGCCACGTTGGCCACCACGATCAGGGGGTCCACCTGCAGCAGCCGGGCGATGGGGTCCGCCACCGCGACAAAGTCGCCCACCGACACCATGCGCGCTTCCACCACGCCGCTCATGGGGGCGGTAATGCGGGTGTCGTCGATTTCCTGGTTAATGGCCGCCAGCTGTGCCCGGGCGGCCTCCAGCGCCGCCCGGGCCTCGTCCACCGCCCGCTCCGACTGAAAGCCGTCGCCGCGGAGGCGCTCGGCGGCCTCAAGATCCGCAGAACGCTGCACCACCCGGGCCTGAGCCTCGGCCCGTCGCGCCTCGCGGTCGTTCATGGCCAGCTCCACCAGCCCGTCACCGGCTTCTACCGGGTCGCCCTCGGCGGCCTGCACCGAGACCACGCGCCCTGACGTTTCAGCTCGGACCGTGACATCCTGATCGGCCTGGGTGTCGCCCTGGTTTTCGATGAACCGGGTTACGGTCTCGGCGCTGACCGTCTGCACCTGGACGTCCATGGCCGGGCGCTCCGCCGGGGTGGGTTCCGGCGGCGGCTCATCGGCGGCAAACAGCCCGCTCAGCATCCAGAGCACCAGCAGCGCCGCCATGACGGCGGTGATCAGATAGGACTTTCGGTTCATGCGGCTGTGTCCGCGTTAATCGGCGTCGAAGTGATGACCGAATTTGGCGGCCTTGGTTTCGAGATAGGCGTGATTATGAGGGTTGCGCCCCGCCCGCAGGGACAGGCGCTCCGCCACCCGAATGCCCGCCGCCTCAAGCCCCAGCACCTTCTGGGGGTTGTTGGTCAGCAGGCGAATGCGGCTCACCCCCAGCGCCTGCAGCATGGCGGCCGCCACGCCATAATCCCGGGCGTCGGGGGCAAAGCCCAACGCCTCGTTGGCCTCCACCGTGTCCGCGCCCTCGCTGTCCTGCACCGCGTAGGCGCGGATTTTGTTCAACAGGCCGATGCCGCGTCCCTCCTGGCGGAGATACACCACCACCCCGGTGCCCGCTTCACCAATCCGCTGCATGGCCGCCTGCAGCTGGGGGCCGCAGTCGCAGCGCTGGCTGAACAGGGCATCGCCGGTCAAACACTCGGAATGCACCCGCACCAGCGGGTCATCGGCGCTGGCCGGATCCCCCCGCACCAGGGCCACATGCTCCTTGCCCTTGGCGTCTTCAAAGCCATGGATACGGAACTCCCCCCATTGGGTGGGCAGACGGGCCTCGCCGGTGGGACGGGCCCGCACATCCGGGGACAGGGTCACTGGATCGCTCATGAGCGCCAGATTATCACGCGCCCCGGCCGTGGGGCGCTTCCAGATCCAGCACCGGCCCCACGGGAATCACCCCGGTGGGATTAATCATCGGGTGACTGGTGTAGTAATGGCGCTTGATGTGATCCAGGTTGACGGTCTCGGCGATGCCCGGCTGCTGGTAGAGATCCCGCAGATAGCCGGACAGATGCGGGTAATCGGCGATGCGTCGCCAATTGCACTTGAAGTGCCCCACATAGACCGCGTCAAACCGCACCAGGGTGGTGAACAGCCGCCAGTCCGCCTCGGTAATGGAGGCACCGGTGAGATAACGCTGCTCGCCAAGGCGCGCCTCGAGCTCATCCAGCGCTTCAAACAGTTCACCCACGGCCTCTTCATAGGGCCCCTGGGCGGTGGCGAACCCCGCCTTGTACACCCCGTTGTTCACGGCGTGGTAGATCCGCTCGTTGAGTGCATCGATCTCGGCGGCCAGGGTGGCCGGGTACAGGTCCAGCGACGCCACCACGCCGGGGAGATCGTTGAAGGCCTGGTTGAGCATGCGCACCAGGTCCGCCGACTCGTTGCTGACGATGGTGCCCTGCTCCCGATCCCAGAGGGTGGGCACGGTCACCCGGCCGGTGTAATGGGGATCGGCCTTCTGGTAGAGCTGATGCAGATAATCCAGCCCGTAAAAGGGCTCTTCCGTGGCGCCGGGATAGCGGCCATCGAAATGCCAGCCGCCGTCGCCCATGTACGGATGCACCACCGACACACCGATGTGCGGCGCCAGTCCCTTGAGTTCGCGCACGATCAGCGTGCGATGGGCCCACGGGCAGGCCAGCGAGACGTAAAGATGATAGCGCCCGGAGACCGCGGGAAAATCGCCCTCCGGGCCGATCCAGCGACGGAACACCGTCTCCGGGCGCTCGAAGCGTCCTCCGGTGGACTCGGTGTCGTACCACTTGTCGTGCCAGACTCCGTCAACCAGCAGTCCCATGGTCGATCCTCCCAGGCTGGGTATTGAAAAGGCCGGATAGGCTACGCCCCCGGGGCGTCAGTGGCCAGCGCGGGCGTCCTCGCCGCCGGTCAACGCCCGACCCGCCGCCCGGGCCATGCCGCGGATCACCGCCCACTCCGCCTGAACCCGGCGGACGCTGCGATGCCAGTCGCCCCGGGCCGACGCCCGGTCCACATGGCGGGGCACCCCGGACTGACGACGCTGCTGCAGACAGTCCTGATAGGCCCGGATCGCCCGGTCGGCACACTCGTCCAGCGAGACCGCCCGGGCGGTCTCAGCCACTGCCTGATCCAGCGCCACTCGCCGATCCGCCGGCAAGGCCAGCAATGACTGGATAGCCGCCGCCATGTCCGCCGAATCCGCCTCGGCGGGGAGCAGCCGGCCGTTGCGGTCATTCACCACCTCCCGGGCGCCCGGCGCGTCCAGCGCCACCACCGGCACCCCGGCAGCCATGGCTTCAGCCAGCACCATGCCCTGGGTCTCGGTGAAGGAGGCGAATGCAAACACGTCCATGGCGGCATAGGCGTCCGCCAGCGCCGGCAGGCGCAACGCCCCGGGCCGATGCAGGCGGTGGCTCAGTCCGGCGCCAGCAAACACCGCGTCCAGCTCCGCCGCCGCCGGGCCATCCCCCACCACCAGGGCGTGGACCCGGGGGTCGGCCTCGGCCACCCGTAGCATGGCCCGGGCCACGGCCAGGGGGTTTTTCTCCTCGGCCAGACGCCCCACGTGCCCCACCACCCGGGCGTCCGCAGGGATCCCGTGGGCTTGCCGACCCCGCCGGCCATCGCCGGCGACAAACGCCTGCCGGTCGATGCCGGTGGGCACCACCTGCAGGGGCGCATCGACGCCCCGGTCCGTCAGCACCCGGGCAATGCTCTCGCTGGGCGCGAACACCCGGTCGCAGCTGTTGGCGTAGCTGGTGGACAGTGCCACGACAAAGCGCTGCAACGCGGCGGAATCACCGGGCACGTAGTGGGTGTAAGCCTCATACATGGTGTGATGGGTGAACACCAGCGGCGCGTCCCGCTCCAGGGCCACCCGCAGGGCGGTGGAGCCGATCAGAAAGGGCTGATGGGCATGAATAATGTCGGGCTGGAAGGCCTGCAGCGCATCATTGAGTGGCCCGGGCACCGGCAGCACCACCGAAAAGTCGCTGCCATTGAAGTTCTGAAGGGCGGGAATGCGGACCACGTCCGGCTCATCGGCGGGCCGGTCCGGAAACTCCGGCGCCACCACCAGCACCCGATGCCCCCGGCGGCGGTAGGCCTCGGTAAAGTCCGCCACCGAACGGGCCACGCCACTGACGTGGGGCGTAAAGGTATTGGTCATCATGACGATGTTCACGAACCGCTCTCCGGTAGCTGAGCCGACCGGGCCTCGCCGGCCAGCACCCGGGGTTCCCGGCCCGGCAGGGCCACCTGAATGCCGCCGGGATCGCTTCCATCAATGCGCCACTCCAGCCGATGGGCACCATCGGCGGACGGCTGCAGGCTGACCTGGACGCTGCCCCAGGGCGTGGGGGTGGGCCCGTAGCGGATGACCTCGCCGGGGATGAGCCATCGGGGCTGGATGCCGCCACCCAGGACCAGCTGGTCACCCTCTTCGCGGCAGAAGGCGTTGCGTAACATCGCCACCCACTCCGCCGCGGCCCAGACATGCTGACCATCGCCCATGCAGCCGCCCCGGGTCAGTGGGTGAATGGCCTCGGGCCACTGGCCGGTGGGGCTCGCCAGGTCGGCCACGGCATCGATCAATGCCAGCCCCCGAGAGTCGCCGGCCCGCAGCAGAATCTGCGCCAGATGCAGGGTCAGATAAGCGTTCACGCCGGAGTGGATCATGTCCTGAAAGAAACCACCGTGCACCTGATGGGTGTCCAGCAGATACTCCACGGTGGCCAGCAGCCGGCGGTCGTCTGGTGCCACCGTCTGCAGCGGATAGCCCCGGGCAATGGAGCCGATGGCCCCGGCATCCATGCGCCGCAGCGGCGAGGCCGGCAGCGCGGCATGCCCCAGCCGCTGTTCGTCCGCCGCCTGGGCGCGGTCAATGCTGGCCTGCAGGTCGTCGGCCTGCTCGCGCATGCTGGCGGCCAGTTCGGTCTCACCCTCGGCCTCGGCGAGCCCGGCGGCGGCCCGCAGACCGCCCACGGCCCAGTCGTCGTCCCAGTAATAGAAATCATTGGGCCCCAGGTGCTCGGCGCTGAAGCCCGCCGGCAGCAGCCCCGCCTCGGGGCGCTCGGTGCCGGCGGGCAGTCGCTTGCGCGCCACCCACTCGGCCCCGCGGCGGATCACCCGGATCCATTCCGCCGGTCTGGCCCCCGGCGGCAGTGAGCCGGTCAGGGTGTGATAGCGGGCCAGGATCCACAGGGCCTGACCGTTGGAGTCCCACTCACCTTCCTGACTGTGGAAATACCCCGTGGCTCGGGTCTGACGCTCGGGAAAGTGGGCCAGCGCCCGGCCGGAGCGGTCCACCATGCCGACGTTGAGCATGGCGTGAATGATGAAAGCGGCATCCCGGAACCAGAAGCGCCGATAGGTGTAGGGCCCCGGATAGATGTCCTCCACGGAGTGCTGCAACAGGGTCCGCAGCGCGGCGTCATAGAGTCGGGTCAACGGCTCATCCGGCACCTGCAGCCGCGCCACCCCCTGCAGCGCCTCGGCCCAGCTCTCGGGGCGCGACTGGGTGGTCTCGGCAGGCAGCGGCATGCGCAGGGCCAGCGAGCGCTCGCCGGCATTCGACAGGTCGTACAGGGCCACCGCCGTCACCAGGCCGGTGTCGCAGCGGATTGGCGTATCGGCGTCGGGGGGCGCGCCCTCGCCCCGGGCGGCGGCCAGGGCGGCATCGCCGTGACGATAATCCGAGCCCACCACCGCCGCCGGGCGCTCGGCAAAGTGGATGACGTCCCGGCGGGCGCCGGGTTCGTCGTCCTGAACCTGCCAGCGCCAGCCGTCGCCGTCTCCCTCACCGGGCTCGCCGCGAACTTCGCGGACAAAGCTGATGCCCTCGGGATTGTAGGGACGCAGGGCGATGGCCAGCCGCCCCGGGCGATCACCGCGGGCGTGATACGTCGCCTCCAGCCAGTGGCGGTCGCCGTCGCGGACCACCCGGGCGCGACTTTCCAGGGACAGCCCCTGGGCCTCGCTGCGGGTGATGATGACCAGGTCGGTGTCATCGGCTTCCAGCCACTGCTCGACGCGGTCCAGACGCGCCGGGTAGAGCGCCGTGCCATCGTCGGCCAGGATCCACGCGTCCAGGGACCAGCCGTCCTCGACACCGGTGAGTAGCCCCCGGGGGTCCACCAGCGGCAGCGCGGCGCAATCCGGCTGTCCCACCGCCGTCCAGTTGCGATGGGTGAGATTGATGTGGGTCAGGCTGAAGGCCCGGGGCAGAAACGCTGCGCTGTGGGGATTGAACTGCTGTTCAATCCAGTAGGGCCAGACCCAGTCCAGATTGTGCTGAATCACCCGGGTGTTGATCAGCCCCCGGGCGTGGAACACCATGCCGGCCCGCAGCAGCTCGATGGGTTCGGCCACCTCCGAGGGCTGACTGAAGCGCCGGAACCGGGCCATCAGCGCCAGTGGATCCATAAAGCCCTGGGACCGGGCAGCGCGCCGCACCAGCCAGCGCCAGGGTAGCCAACGCATCGCTCCCAACAATCGCATCAATCCACGCCCCCTGCTGTCCTCGCTCGCGGACCCGTGTAAAATCGATCGGTCATACGTCCGTCACGGGCGACAAGCCACTCGAATGGAGATCGACGATGAATCCCGATCTGGATCATCACTTCACGCAGATCATCACCGGCCTCGGTGAAAACGTGGAACGCGAAGGCCTGGTCAAGACCCCCTACCGGGCGGCCCGGGCCATGGAATTTCTCACCCAGGGTTACCATCAGTCGCTGGACGAACTGGTGAATGACGCCATGTTCGAATCGGACAATGACGAAATGGTCATTGTTCGGGACATCGAGTTCTATTCGCTGTGCGAACACCACGTGCTGCCATTCTTCGGCCATGCCCAGGTGGGCTATATCCCCGACGGGCGGGTGATCGGCCTGTCGAAGATCGCCCGCATCGTCGACATGTACGCCCGCCGCCTGCAGATCCAGGAAAACCTGGCCCGCGAGGTGGCCGAGGCCCTGCAGCGGGTCACCGCTGCCAAGGGGGTGGCGGTGCAGATGGACGCCCGGCACATGTGCATGATGATGCGCGGCGTGAGCAAGCAGAACGCGGAAATGAGCTCCTCGGTGATGCTCGGCACTTTCCGCGAGTCGGTGTCCACCCGCAATGAATTCCTGCAGCTGATCCGTCGGCGGCCGGCATGAGCGAGGGCCTGAACCGCCCCCTCTCCCGGATCCACATCAAGGATCTGCGGTTGCGCACATTCATTGGGTTCAATGAGGAGGAGCAGCGCAAGCGCCAGGACGTGGTGATCAACATCCGCATCGACTACGACGCCCTCAGCGCCGCTCGGGGCGACCAGGTGGACGAAGCGCTGAACTACAAAATCATCACCAAGGAAGTGATCGCCCACGTAGAGGACAATCGCTTCCTGCTGCTGGAAGCCATGGTGAATGACCTGGTGGAAATCGTGATGGCTCACCAAGCCGCCCAGCGGGTGGAGGTGGAGGTGGACAAACCCCACGCCCTGCGCTTCTCCGACTCGGTGTCCCTGACCATGGCGGCCAGCCGGGCCTGACCATCCGGCGGGCCCGCTGCTGCCGGTTCAGTGAGAGAGCAGCACCGGCAGGGTCATTTCACTGAGGATGGTCCGGGTGGTACCCCCCAGCACCATTTCCCGAAAGCGGGACCGGCCATAGGCGCCCATCACTAGCAGGTCGGCATCGCTGTCCGCGGCGGCGGACAGCAGCGCATCCCCCACCGAGGTGTCGCCAACCCCCTGGGCGGCGGCTTCCACCGGCACGTCATGACGGGCCAGATGGGCCGCCAGATCGGCACCGGGCATGTCGCCATGGCCCGCCTCCAGACGGGCCGGATCCCCCAGCACCACCACCCGGACCCAGCCGGCGCCGCGTAGCAGCGGCAGGGCATCATGCACCGCCCGGGCACACTCGCGGCTGCCATCCCAGCCAATGATCACCCGCCGGCCGATGGGGCGCGGGGTCCAGGCGTAGGGCAGTGACAGCACCGGGCATCCGGCCATGATGGCGGCCTGGCCCGGCAGGTCCGAAGGGACCAGGTCCGCCGGCCGATCGGGATCCACCTGACCGATCACCAGCAGATCCGCGTAGCGGGCATGCAGGGCGATGACATCCAAGGTGTTGCGGTCGATACGCAGGTCCTCCACGGACCGCCACTCGGTGCGCAGATCCTCGCCGTCCACCCCGTCCTGAAACGCCACTTCCAGTCGGCGGTTGCGGGTCTGCCAGGCCTCGCGGTAGCGGTCCAGGGCGTCCGGCGGCAGATACTCGGCGTGGGCGGCCAGGGGCTCGGCCACCGCCAGACCGGTCAGGCGGGCACCGTAATGGGCGGCCAGGGCCGCAGTGGCGGCGACGTGCTGGGCTTCATGGCCGTCGTCACTCAAATACAGCAGGATGTCGCGGATCATGGGGCCTCCCGGCGCAATTCATTGCTCTTGCAGACTACCCCCCGGGCCACGCTTCACCAAGCGCTTGCCGTGACATCACTCCGGGGGCTGATAGACTGGAAACTTTACGGGTTTTGTACCGGTCGGAGTGCCATGGCCGCCTACAGGCCCGCGTCAGACACACCATCGGGACGGTGTTCATGAAACTCTTCGTACGATTCGGTATCGCGTTACTGTTGCTGGGCGCGATCTTCGGGGGCATTTTCGGCTACAAGTTCCTGGTGCAATTCCAGCCGCCGGAAGGCGCCGGGGAACCGGTGCCGGCCAATGTGATTGCCTCGGAGGTGATCACCGAGGAATGGCGCGCGGAGCAGCAGGCGGTGGGCGGTCTGACCGCCGTGGATCGGGTCGATGTCAGCACCGAAGTGCCGGGCCTGATTGAGTCCATCGCCTTCGACTCCGGCGATGCCGTGGCCGCCGGCGACGTGCTGGTGGAGCTGGACAAATCCGTTGATCGCGCCGAACTGCAAGGCCTGGAAGCCGAAGCCGAGCTGGCGCGTATTGAGTTCGACCGGGCCCAGGATCTGCTGCCCCAGCGGGCCATCTCCCAGTCGGAATTCGACTCCGCCCGGGCCCGGCTGGACAGCGCCAATGCCGCCCTGAACACCCAGCAGGCCCGCCTGCGGCAGAAGACCATCCGCGCCCCCTTCGACGGGCTGCTGGGCCTGCGGCGGGTGAGCGCCGGTCAGTTCATTTCACCGGGCACCGCCATCGTCGAGCTGCAGCAGCTGGACCCCATCTACGCGGACTTCTCCCTGCCGGAGCGGTTCCTCCCCAGGCTCTTCAAGGGACAGACCGTGCGGGTGACCACCGGCGCCTTTGACGACGAAGCCTTCGAGGGGGAGATTCAGGCCATCGAAAGCGGCATCCAGGCCCGAACCCGCTCGGTATCCGTGCGAGCCGTGCTGGACAACCCGGATGACCGGCTTCGGCCGGGCATGTTCGCCCGGGTCACCGTGCTCGAACCGGAGACCCAAGCCGTCCTGACGGTGCCCGCCACGGCGATCAACTTCAACGTCTACGGCGACTTCGCCATCCGCATTAGCGAGACCGACAACGGCCCGGTGGCCGAACAGGTGCAGGTGCGCACCGGCCAGACCCGGGACGGCCGGGTGGAGGTGCTGGAAGGTCTCGAGGCCGGTGATCGCGTGGTGGGGGCGGGCCTCAACCGGGTGCGCCCGGGTCAGCCACTGACCATTGATGACACGGTCAACCTGGATCCGGCCGAGGTCAGCGGTCGATGAGGTTCACCGACCTTTTCATCGGCCGTCCGGTACTGGCCACGGTGGTGGCCCTGCTGATCCTGCTGGCGGGCCTGCGGTCCATGGGCCTGCTGGAAGTGCGGGAGTACCCCCCCTCCGAAGCCACCGTGATCACGGTGACCACCGCCTTCCCCGGCGCCGACAGCGACCTGGTCCAGGGGTTCATCACCCAACCGCTGCAGCAGGCCATTGCCGAGGCCGCCAATATCGACTTCATGACCTCGGAGAGCCGCCAGGGCCTGTCCACCATTGAAGTCAACATGGAGCTGAACACCGACCCCAACGCGGCGGTGGCCGAGGTCCAGGCCAAAGTGGCCAGTCAGCGCAACGTGCTGCCGGCGGATGCCGAGGATCCGGTGATCGAATCCGGCACCGGTGACCAGACGGCGCTGATGTACATGGCCATCTACAGCGACACCGTGCCGGTGCCGGAAATTACCGATTTTGTGGATCGGGTGATCCAGCCCCAGGTCCAGGCCACGCCGGGGGTGGCGAAAGCGGACGTGTTCGGGCGCTCGCCGGCCATGCGCCTGTGGCTGGATCCCGAGCGCATGGCCGCTCTCAACGTCAGTGCCAACGATGTCCGGGCGGCGCTGGAAGCGAACAACTTTCAGGCGGGGGTGGGTCGCACCAAGGGCCCGTACACCCAGATCAATCTCTCTGCCACCACCGATGTCAGCGATCCGGATGAGTTCCAGCGGCTGGTGATCCGCCGCGAAAATGACACTCTGGTGCGCATCGAGGACGTCGCGGTCAGTGAGTTCGGCTCCGAGACCTACGACTCCATCGCCTGGTACCGGGGCCAGCCGTCGGTGTTCATTGCCGTGGAACAGGCCCCCGGGGCCAACCCGCTGGACGTGGCCGGCGCGGTGACCGAGCAGATGCCTGACCTGGAGAGCCAGCTGCCCGAGGGCGTGCAGATCGCCCTGCCCTACGACGGCAGTGAATTCATCGAAGACTCCATTAACGAGGTATTCCGTACCATCGCCGAGGCCATCGCCATCGTGCTGGTGGTGATCTTCCTGACCCTGGGTTCGGTGCGGGCGGCCATCGTGCCCTCGGTGGCCGTGCCGCTGTCCCTGGTGGGTGCGGGCAGCATCATGCTGGCCCTCGGGTTCTCGATTAACCTGCTGACCCTGCTGGCCATGGTGCTGGCCATTGGTCTGGTGGTGGACGACGCCATCATCGTCACCGAAAACATTCACCGTCACATCGAAGAGGGCATGTCCCGCATCGACGCGGCCATTACCGGCATGCGCGAGCTGGCCCTGCCCATCATCGCCATGACCACCACGCTGCTGGCGGTGTTCGCCCCCATCGGGTTCATGGAGGGCCTGGTGGGCACCCTGTTCAGTGAGTTCGCCTTCACCCTGGCCGGAGCGGTGCTGATCTCCGGTGTGCTGGCCCTCACCTTTTCGCCCATGCTGGCCTCACGGGTGCTCAAGTCCGGCGGCAATCCGGATCGCTTCGAGGCCTTCGTGGAGCGAGCGTTCAGCGGCCTGGCCGCCGGTTACAAACGGCTGCTCCACGGCATGCTCGAGACCAAGAGCGTGCTGATCTTCTTTGGCATCGTGGTGCTGTTGTCCAACGTCTTCATGTACGTGCTCAGCGAGGACGAACTCGCCCCCACCGAGGATCAGAGCATCGTGCTGTTCCAGGGCACGGCGCCCCGCACGGCCACCTTTGACTATCTGGAGCACTTCGCCCGGGATTTCCAGCGCGAGGCCGAGGAGATGGCCGAGTACCGTCGCAGCTTCATGCTGCTGGGGGGCTTCAGCCCGGACACGGTGTTCGGCGGCATCAACTTCGTGCCCATCGAAGAGCGGGACCGCAGCCAGGCGGAACTCCAGGAGGAGCTGAGCGCCCGATTCGGCGCCAACCCGGGCTTTGACACCGCGGTGTTCCCGCTACCGGCACTGCCCGGCTCCGGCGGCGGGCTGCCGGTGCAGTTCGTGCTGACCACCTCGGAGGATTACGAGTCGCTGGACGCCATGGCCGACGAAATGATCGACCGGGCCATGCAGAGCGGCAACTTCATGTTCCTGCAGAAGTCCGTGGAGTTTGACCGCCCGCTGATTACCCTGGATGTGGATCGGGATCGGGCGGCGGACCTGGGGATCACCATGGCCGACCTGGGCAGCAGCCTGGCCGGGCTGCTGGGTGAAGGCAACGTCAACCGGTTCAGCCTGGATGGCCGCAGCTATGAAGTCATTCCCCAGGTGGATCGCCAGTTCCGGCTGAGCGCCGATCAACTGCAGGATCTCTACGTGGAAACCGCCGCCGGCGACCAAGTGCCGCTGGCCGGACTGATCACCCTGCGGCACTCGGTGGAGCCGGCCTCCCGCAATCAGCACCAGCAGCTCAACGCCCTGACCCTGGAGGGCATCCCCATGCCCGGCACCAGCCTGGGCAATGCGCTGGGCTTTCTGGAAACCACCGCCACGGAGATGCTGCCGGGAACCTATGGCATTGACTACACCGGCGAGTCGCGGCAGTTCATTCAACAGGGTGGCGCCCTGGTGCTGACCTTCTTTTTGTCGATTCTGGTGATTTACCTGGTGCTGGCGGCCCAGTTCGAGAGCTGGCGGGATCCGGCCATCATCCTGGTGGCGGTGCCGCTGAGTATCGCCGGCGCGCTGGCGTTCATCACCCTGGGCTTCGCCACAGTGAACATCTACACCCAGGTGGGGTTGATCACCCTCATCGGCGTGGTGGCCAAAAACGGCATCCTGATTGTGGAGTTCGCCAACAAGCTGCAGATCAACCGCGGGCTGGACCGCCGGGCGGCGGTGGAGGAAGCCGCCGCCATTCGTCTGCGGCCCATCATCATGACGTCGCTGGCGCTGGTGGTGGCGATGATTCCGCTGCTGATCGCCACCGGCCCTGGCGCGGTGAGCCGCTTCCAGATCGGCCTGACCGTGGCCGGCGGACTGGGCATTGGCACGCTGTTCACGCTGTTCGTGCTGCCGGCCTTCTACCTGGTGCTGGCCCGGGATCACAACGCACGGGTCGCCGGCACCTGATGGCCGGTCAGCCGGCTCACCCCCCGGTGCCCGCCACCGGGGGCGACGAAGGCGCGGTGGCCACCGACCGCCCGCTGGCGGTCGTGGCCCGGGGCCTGACCCGTCGCTATGGCGGCCGCAACGTGGTGGATGGCATTGACCTGACCATCCCCGCCGGCGAGTGCTTTGCCCTGCTGGGCCCCAACGGGGCCGGCAAGACCACCACCCTGCGCATGCTGCTGGGGCTCACACCCCCCAGCAGCGGCGACGTCACCGTGCTGGGTGAGCCCATCCCGGAACGCGGCCGCGCCATGCGCGAGCGCGCCGGCATCGTGCCCCAGTTCGACAACCTCGATCCGGACTTCAGCGTGCGCGAGAACCTGGTCACCTACGGCGCCTACTACGGCGTCCGCCGGCGGGACGTGGAGGCGCGCATGGACGAGCTGCTGCGCTTCGCGGAACTCACCGAACGGGCCAACGACGCCATCGACGGCCTGTCCGGCGGCATGAAGCGCCGCCTGACACTGGCCCGGGCCCTGGTCAACGACCCGGAGCTGCTGGCGCTGGACGAGCCCAGCACCGGCCTGGACCCCCAGGCCCGGCAGCACATCTGGGAGCGACTCCACACCCTGCGCCGTCAGGGCCGCACCCTGCTGCTCACCACCCATTACATGGAAGAGGCCGAGCGGCTCTGCGATCGGGCGGCCATTATCGATCACGGCCGCATTGTCGCCTGTGACTCGCCCCGGCGCCTGATCGAAGCCCACATCGAGCCCCACGTGGTGGAGCTGCGCGGCGACCTGGCCATGCACTGGCTGGGCCGACTGGCGCCCCACGCCGAGCACGACAATGCCCTGGCGCCCCTGGCAGACGCCGGGCTGCGGGTGGAACCGGTGGGAGAGACGGTGCTCATCTATGGCCAGCAGCGGGACCACCTGCTGGACGAGGTGGAAGCTTTGGTGGGGCCCGGTTACCTGTACCGCCCCGCCAGTCTCGAGGACGTGTTCCTGCGGCTGACCGGCCGGGAGCTGCGGGACTGATGAGCGATCGCCCCCTGATCCAGGACCTGCGCGAAGCGCCACAACTGAGCACCCGGTTCGTGGCGGTGTGGCTGCGCAACCTGCGGGTGTGGCGCAAACTCATGCTGCCCTCGATCCTGGGCAACTTCGGCGAGCCGCTGCTGTACCTGCTGGCCCTGGGTTACGGGCTCGGCCAGTTCGTCGGCGAGGTGGAGAACATGTCCTACATGATGTTCCTCGCCAGCGGTATTGTCTGTTCCGCCGCCATGACCGGCGCCACCTTCGAGGCGCTGTACTCCGCCTACACCCGGCTGACCCAGCAACAGACCTGGGCCGCCATGCTGGCCGCCCCCATGAACGTCGACGACGTGGTGCTGGGGGAAATAGTCTGGGCGGGCACCAAGGCCCTGATCAACGCCAGCGCCATCGTGCTGGTGGCCGCCCTGCTGGGGCTGGTCCGCGGCCCCGAGGCCCTGCTGGTATTCCCGATCATTCTGCTGGCGGGCCTGGCCTTTGCCGGCATCGCCATGATCGTCACCGCGATTTCCCCCAGCTATGACTTCTTTCTGTACTACTTCACCCTGGTGATGACCCCCATGCTGCTGCTCTCGGGGGTGTTTTTCCCGCTCTCCAGCCTGCCGGACGTGGTGGGCATCGGCGCCCAGTTCCTGCCCCTGGCCCACGTGGTCATGCTGGTGCGCCCGCTGATGACCGGCGGCACCATCGATGCCCCGTTGCTGCACCTGGCCGTGATTCTGGTGTACATCGTCGGCACCTACTGGATCAGCGCCGCGCTGGCCCGGCGGCGACTGATTCGGTGAGGCAAGGGGTCGCGCCGTGGGGGTCGCGCCGTGGGGGTCAGAGCCGTGGGGGTCAGAGCCGGCCCTCGCTCTAATACTGAATCAGCGAGGTGACCGGCGCGTCGGTCATGTGCTCCCGGGCGTTCAGGAAAGTCAGCTCAATGACGAAGCTGTAACCCAGCATTTCCGCGCCCAGGCGGCGTAGCAGATCACCGGTGGCCCGGGCAGTGCCGCCGGTGGCCAGCAGATCGTCCACGATCAGCGTCCGCGCCCCCTGATGGAAAGCGTCCCGATGCACCTCCAGCGCGTCGGTGCCGTATTCCAGCTGGTACTCGCAGGAATGCACATCGGCGGGCAGCTTGCCGGGCTTGCGCACCGGGATGAACCCCGCGCCAATGCGATAGGCCAGCGCCGCGCCGAAAATGAACCCGCGGCTTTCGGTGCCGACGATGTACTCCGGCGTGGGTCCATCGATGGCCTCCGCCATCAGATCCACCGACAGACGCAGCCCCTCGGCGTCCCCCAGCAGCGGCGTGATGTCCTTGAAAAGAATCCCCGGCTTGGGGAAATCGGGAATGTCGCGAATAAGTGATTCCACCGTGGCAAGGGCAGAGTCCCGATCGGCGATGGCGGTGGTCATGGATATCCTCTCCTGAATTCCGAAGCCCTTTATGCTGCATGGCCGCCGGCCCGGCGGCAAGCGGGGTGGGGGGGGTTCAGGGGTACTGGGGTTCAGGGACTCAGGGGCTCAGCCTACCTGACCGGAGCCTAGGCCTTGTCGGAGATACCGCAAATGCGTTTCGGCGGCGGCAACCGCGGCGTCCGCGTCGCCCGCCCGAATGGCGGCCACCAGAGCCCGGTGCTGCTGGCGCAGATCCTCCTCGCCGCTGGCGCTGACCAGCATCGCCGCCCGGGCCCGGCGCACGTGCTCCCGCAGCACCGTGAACAGCCCCCGCATGATCGTTACCAGCGCCACGTTGTGAGAGGCCTCGGCGATGGCCAGATGCAACCGCGCATCCCAGTCCGCCGCTTCACTGGCCTGGTGTTGGGCCTGCGCCGCTTCCATGTGCTCCAGCGCCTCGGCGATGGTGTCATGGTCCTTGTCCGTGGCACGGGTCGCCGCCAGCCTCGCGGCCAGGGTCTCCACCCCCTGGCGCAGCTCAAGCACGTCCGCCAGCGCCTTCGGCTGGGTCTGCATCAGGCGCAGCAGGGGATCGGTCAGCGTCGGCGCCCGGGTGGGCGCTACCCGATAGCCGGCATTGCGGCGCACCTCCAGCAGCTCCCGGGACACCAGCCGCAGCAGCGCTTCCCGCAGCGAAGCCCGGGAGACGGCCAGCATGCGGGACAGCTCCCGCTCGGCAGGCAGGGAGTCACCGGCGTGCAATCGCCCCTCCACGATCTGGCGCTCGATATGCTCGACGATGGCGTCCGAAAGACGTCCTTCGTCCGGCGGTTCGATGGGTTCGAAGA
The DNA here is from genome assembly GCF_009676705.1 of Spiribacter sp. 2438. Classification (GTDB taxonomy): domain Bacteria; phylum Pseudomonadota; class Gammaproteobacteria; order Nitrococcales; family Nitrococcaceae; genus Spiribacter. Next base: position 1,777,581 of record NZ_CP046046.1, read on the forward strand.
GGGGGGCGGGTGAGGATGATGTCATGGGGCGGTCAAGGGGACGTCATGGGCAGGCCCTGAGGGCCATGGGCAGGCCATGGGGGCATGAGCCGGTCCCAGGCGGGGCATGATGAGGCCCATCGCATCACGCACTATCGCCCGCGAGCCGGGGGAGCGGCCCGCATCCGTTCCAACAGGTCCTCCGGGCGCACCCGGCGGGCCCGGGCCGCGGATCGGGCCGCAGAGCGGGCCGAGTGTTCGTTACGCGGGACGGAGGACGTCAGACGCTCGGCGTCGGATAACTCCTCGAGGCAGTTCCGGCACAGGCAGTCATCGTACCGCCGGGCAATCCACTCACGGGTGGTGTCGCTCAGCTGAATGTCCACACACTGGCAGCGATGGATGCTGCCCAGTCGGCACTCAAAGCCACCACCACAACGCGGACAGGCCTTGGGCTCATGTTCAGGCACGAGACACCCCGGTGGGAGCCGGCGAAGCCGGGGCGGGCGAGGCGGTGCCCGCGCCGGTTGGCGCCGCGGCGGTGCCCGCGCTGGTTGCCGCCGCGGCGGTGCCCGCGCTGGTTGCCGCCGCGGCGGTGCCCGCCCGGCCGTCGAAAGCGTCGTCCGCAAACCAGCCGCCGGCAGCGGCCTCACGCTCCAGTCGATCCATGATGGCGAGACGCTTCTCCTCGGGATAATCCCGCCACTCGGCGATCTCGGTCTCGCTGCGACCACAGCCGATGCAACGGCCGCTTTCCATTTCGCAAATGCTCACGCAAGGGGACGAGGCAGACATGAATCCTCCACTAAATGTAGTGGCTCAGTTGTAACAGAGACACTAATGGGTGGCCAGTGCCTAGGACGGGTACGCGGGTGGCCGGCGACGTGGACGGGGCGGCGTCAATCCCGGCTCAAGGTCGCGGTTTGGCGTAAGCCCCATGAGTTTGGCTGCCGTGCGGCGATCACGTCGCGCGGACCGCAGATCATACTCCATCTGTAGTCGCATCCAGAATTCCGGCGATGTTCTGAAGTACGCGCCCAACAGCAGGGCTGTTTGAGCCGATATCCGACGCCGACCACTGAGAATGTCGGTGATTCGATTCACCGGGACCCGGATGTCGTCCGCCAGCTGGGTCGGCCCGAGTTGCAGCGTGTCCATGAACTGAGTGCGCAGCACATGACCAGGCGGAATGGGCGGCAGCGACTCATCGGTGACGCTGGGGTGACGCTCTGGATACAGCGGATGATGAAAATTCGCATTGCTCACTGTGGCTCTGCCTCCAATCCCCAGGACTCGGGCGAACTGTAGGGACCATGCAGCCGCGGCGGCCGATAACGCGTGCCGAACTTCGAATCGTAATCACAGGTCAGGTCCACCTGTACAGCCTCGCCGTCGATCAAACGGAATTCCATCCACCAGCCATAACCAATGTCGACGCGGTAGCCGTTAGGCTCGGCATCGTCGGAAGGACCGTCGGGCGCCCCCGTGTTCGATACGAAATGACACGGGTGCAATCGGTCGCCGAATGCCTGCTGGATATCCTGCAGATCAACCGCCGCGTGAAGCACTGAGAGATGCTGCCGCACCGAGAACAGAACACGCGGATGAATGTTAAACGGCTGCCGGCCACGCCAAATCATGCGCAGGGTTGGGTGCGACGTCGTCCGAAGCATTTGGATTGTTACCTCGCGTTGGCTGCCTGGAACGAATGGCTGAGGCTCCGGTTTTAGCAGTCGCAAAGATGCTCGGGTTGCGAGCGGGTTCACGGTTGGGGGGATTGCGGTGGCGGGTTCAGGTCGCGGGTTCACAGTGGGGGGTTCGCCGTGGCAAGCAAAAGTGAGAGAAGGCTGGGGGAGTTGTTTTTGGGAAAGAGGACGCATGGGCTAAAACGTAACGCCCGCTTGCAGACCAAGTACGCGGGACGGAGTGCGTAGTGGCTGGTGTCAGCCGATCAGTGGTCGGAAGTCGGCGGTCAGCGGTTGGTGACCGACAGTTGGCGACCGGCAGTTGGCGACCGGCGGTCAGCAGTCGGCAGTCGGCGGTTCCTTAATGGTCGGCAGCCCTATCCTGGTGCGGCACTGACGTTTTAGCCCACGCGTCCTACTTGCCGAAAAACACACCCTCCCTCCCCCGGGACGCGGGAGGGAGGGCGGAGGACGGAGGACGGAGGACGGAGGACGGAAGATGGGATCGCTGAAGAGGGGGCATGTGCCGCGAGCCTACCTCCACGAGCCTACCTCCACGAGCCTACCTCCTACGAGTCGGCCTCACCCCCGATGCTCATGCCTCACAACCACCCGCCCCCGCACGCCACCAGCCAGAATTCGGTCGATAGCATCGTTCAGGCCCTGGAGGTCCACTTCTTCGGCCATGTCGTCCAGGCCCGCGGGGCGCCAGGGGCCGGCCAGGTCGTTCCAGATCTCGCGACGGGGCTCAATGGGGCAGTTCTGGGACGACACGCCGATCAGCGCAATGTGCCGCAGGATGAACGGAAACACCGTGGTGTGCAGTTCCGGCGAGGCCACCAGGCCGCAGCAGGTGACAGTGCCCCACTCGCGGACGCCCTTGATGGCCGCCGCCAGGGGCTCGCCGCCCACGGTGTCCACCACTCCGGCCCAGCGGGCCTTGACCACCGGTCGCTTGGCGTTGCCATCAGTGAGCGCTTCGCGGGGCAGCACCTCGGCGGCGCCCAGGCCCTCGAGCCATTCCACCGCGTCGGCCTTGCCGCTGACCGCCACCACGCGATAGCCCAGTTTCGCGAGGATCGCCACGGCCATACTGCCGACGCCACCGGTGGCGCCCGTGACCAGCACCTCGGTGGTGCCGTCCTTGTCGGGCATAACGTTGCGACCCCGCAGCTCGCGGATGCACTGGGCGGCGGTGAAGCCCGCGGTGCCCAGAATCATGGCCTGGCGCGCCGACAGATCGCCGGGGCGGCGCACCACCCACTCCGCCGGCACCCGGATGTAGCCGCCGAAGCCGCCCTCGGTTTCCATGCCCAGGTCATAACTGGTGACCAGCACCGGATCGCCGGGTTTCCAGTCCTCGGACTCGCTGGCCACCACTTCGCCGGCGGCATCAATGCCGGGGGTGTGCGGAAACTCCCGGGTGACACCGGGGTGACCGCTGGCCGACAGGGCGTCCTTGTAGTTCAGCGCCGACCAGTCCACCCGCACCAGCACCTCGCCGGCGGGCAGGTCGCTGATGGATTGAGGTTCGATGCGGCGGGTGAACTGGTCACCCTCCAGATGCACCCGCAGGGCGTCAAACAGTTTCGCGCTCATGGGTCCCCTCCTCGTTTGGCCCGGAGCACTGTGATCAGTGCCACTCAGCTCAAAAACAATGCATAGGCCGGATTGTCGGATTCGTTGCGGTACGGATAGCCCAGCTTGTCCAGACTTTCTTCGAACTGGGCGCGCTGCGCCGGCGGCACCTGAATGCCCACCAGCACCCGACCATAGTCTGCGCCATGGTTGCGGTAGTGAAAAAGGGAGATGTTCCAGCGCTTGCCCAGGCGCTTGAGAAAGTTCAGCAGCGCGCCGGGCCGCTCGGGAAACCGCACGTGGTAGAGCACTTCGTCGCCGACGTTGTGGCCGCGGCCGCCCACCATGTGGCGCACGTGCACCTTGGACATTTCATCGTCGGTGAGATCCAGCACCGGGTAGCCCCGCTCCTCCAGGGCACGAATCACCTCATCGCGCTCATCCAGCCCGTCATTCAGGCCGATGCCTGCAAACACATGGGCCTCCTCGGAATGGGCATAACGATAGTTGAACTCGGTGATGGCCCGGTTGCCGATGGTCTCGCAGAATTCCCGAAAGCTGCCCGGCCGCTCGGGGATGGTGACCGCCAGCACCGCCTCGCGGTGCTCCCCCAGTTCGGCGCGCTCGGCCACATGGGCAAGGCGCGAGAAGTTCATGTTGGCGCCACAGTTGATGCCGATGAGCGTCTCGCCGGTGATGCCGCGCTGCTCCACGTATTTCTTGATGCCGGCCACCGCCAGCGCACCGGCGGGTTCCATCACCGTGCGGGTGTCCTCAAAGATGTCCTTGATGCCGGCACAGATTTCATCGGTGCTCACCAGCAGGCACTCATCCACCAGCTCGCGGGCAATGCGGAAGGTCTCCTGGCCGATCTGGCGCACGGCGACGCCGTCGGCAAAGATGCCCACTTCGTCCAGCGTCACCCGACGGCCGGTGGCCATGGCCCGCTCCAGGGTGGGGGCGTCTTCGGGCTCGACGGCGATGATGCGGATATCCGGACGCAGCTGCTTGATATAGGCCGCAATCCCGGCGATCAGCCCGCCACCGCCCACCGGCACGAACACCGCATGAATGGGGTGGGGATGCTGGCTGAGGATCTCCATGCCCACAGTGCCCTGGCCGGCAATCACGTCCGGATCGTCATAGGGCGGGATGTAGGTGAGGCCGCGCTCCTCCACCAGCTTTTCAGCATGGGCCTTGGCGGCGTCGTAGTTATCGCCGTGCAACACCACCCGGCCACCGAAGTTGCGCACCGCGTTGACCTTGATATCCGGCGTGGTGCGGGGCATGACGATGGTGGCCCGAATCCCCAGATGCTTCGCCGACAGCGCCACGCCCTGGGCGTGGTTGCCGGCGGAGGAGCAGATCACACCCTTCTGGCGCTGGGCCTCGGTGAGCCGGGCGATTTTGTTGTAGGCGCCGCGGATCTTGAACGAGAACACCGGCTGGAGGTCTTCGCGCTTGAGCAGGATGTTGTTGTTGAACCGCCGGGACAGATTGTCCGCCGGGGTGAGCGGCGTCTGCTGGGCAACGTCGTAGACGCTCGCGGTAAGAATGCGTTGCAGATAGGATTTCATGGCAGAACGGGAGTGGCCCCAAAAGAGTCACAGTGTATAGGAGCGCATCCACAGTGACGAAGGAGCCGGATTTTCATGAGTGCTGAGTCCCAGAAGCAGGCCGTTGCCGAAGCCGCCGTCGCCGAAGTCGAAGCCGACAGCGTCATTGGTGTCGGCAGCGGCACCACGGTCAACTATTTCATTGACGCACTGGCGGACAGCGGCAAGAAGGTGGAGGCCGCCGTCGCCGCCTCTGAAGCCAGCGCCGAACGACTCATGACCCATGGCATCGAAGTAGTGGACGCGAACAGCGTGCGCGAGCTCTCGCTGTACGTGGATGGCGCCGACGAGGTGAACCGCCACCTGCAGATGATCAAGGGCGGTGGCGGCGCCCTGACCCGGGAAAAGATCATCGCCGCGCTCAGTCAGCGGTTTTTGTGCATCGCCGACGAGAGCAAGCGGGTCACCGTGCTGGGGGATTTCCCGCTGCCGGTGGAGGTGATCCCCATGGCCCGCTCCTATGTGGGTCGCAAGCTCATCGAAATGGGCGGCCGGCCGGACCTGCGCAAGGACTTCATCACCGACAACGGCAACATCATTCTGGACGTGCGGCACCTGGACCTCTCCCAGCCCATCGCCCGGGAGCGGGAGCTCAACGGCATCGCCGGCGTGGTCACCAATGGCCTGTTCGCCGTGCGGCCCGCCGATGAACTATTCGTCGCCACGGACACCGGCGTGCAGCGATTCGAGGCGGCCTGAGAGGCCGGCCTGAGAGCCCATGCAGAAGCTGCTGATCACCATCGGCCTGGTGATTCTGGTCATCGGCCTGCTCTGGCCGGTGATCAGCAAGCTGGGCCTGGGCCGCCTGCCCGGCGACATCCTGGTGCGCCGGGAGGGCTTTACGTTCTACTTTCCGCTCACCACGTCGATCGTGGTGAGCGTGGTGGTAACGGCATTAATCTGGTGGTTGAGGAAGTAGCGCCCCAGCACCTCGTTACAGATACCGTTTGTCGTACAACATGTGCACGCCCTTGTTGCCGTCCACCACCTGGGTGATGTGGAGGTCCCCCACCAGGCTGCACATCATGTAGGCCTGGTTGCGGTCCATGTCGCTACGCGCAGTGATGTGACTGACCATCTGGCGGACGGTGTCGGCGGCGGCGGCGTCCAGATCATCCGCCAGCCCCATGGCAATCAAGTGGGTCTCCGTCTCGGCAAAAGGCTGGGTGTAGCCGAGGTCCTTGCGAACGGTCAGGCGGAAGCGCCCGGTCAGCGCGGTTTCAAGGGCATCGATGCAGACCTCGCCGTCCCCCTGGCGACCGTGGCCATCGCCCGCCGAAAACAATGCCCCGTCGTTAAACACCGGCAGGTACAGCGTGCTGCCCGGTTTGAGCTCTTTGTTGTCCAGGTTGCCGCCGAACGCCCAGGGAACCGGTGACGAGAGCCTGCCCCAGGCCGGCGGCGGCGCCACGGCCATGATGCCGAAGAAAGGATCGAGTTCGAACTCCACTCCCCACGGCGTCACCGCCATGCCGCGGTCGCGATCAATGGCGATGTGCTGAGTCTGATAGTCGGTGAACTCGTGGGGCAGAATGCCCTTCAGCGGCAGGATCTGGCAGAAACCCCAATCCTGGCGTGGGGTGGCCTCGAGCACCTCCACCTGGAGGACGTCGCCGGGCTTGGCACCCCGCACGTAGACGGGCCCGGTGAGATGATGCACTCCCTCACCGGATTCCTTGCGCTGCGCATCGAGCACCGCCTTGTGGTCAGGCAGCACGCCGCGCTCGCCCGGGGGCAGATCCCACGGCTCACCGGAAATCGTATCAATGGTCACTTCATCGCCGGAGTCGATCTCGAGCGCCGGCTCCCGACGGGCATCCAGGTAACCCCAGGCCACCGTATCCGGGGTCGCCTCCAAATGATGGGTCTGACTCATCAATGCATCGCTCCTTACATCGCAAACAGTGTTTTGGCCTCATCACCGGCCAGATTCTCGGTGTCGCCCTGACCGACGACCCGGCCCCGGGCCAGAATCAGATATTGATCACCCACCGCCTTGGCAAAGTCAAAGTACTGCTCCACCAGCAAAATCGACATGGACCCCTTGAGCTGAGCCACCACGTCTTCGATGGCCTGAATGACATTGGGCTGAATGCCCTCCGTGGGCTCGTCCAGAATCAGCAGGGACGGAGCCCCCATGAGGGCTCGGCCAATGGAGAGCTGTTGCTGCTGCCCGCCGGAGAGGTCGCCGCCGCGCCGACCCCGCATTTCGTGGAGCACGGGGAAGAGTTCATGCACCTGCTCATACAGCCCCTTGTGCTGACTCCGGGGCAGGTGATCGGCGGCGATGGCGAGGTTCTCCCGCACCGACAGGTCCGAAAAAATATCCCGCCCCTGGGGCACATAACCGACCCCCTGACGGACCCGCGCATGGGGCAACACCCCGGTCATGGGACGGCCATCGAGGTAGATTTCGCCGCCGCTGACCGGCTCGATGCCCATCAGGCACTTGAGCAGTGTCGTCTTGCCGGCACCGTTGGTGCCCATCACCGACAGGCACTGACCCGACGGCACATCCACTGAGATCGAGTGCAGGGTCTGGGCGCTGCCGTAATGGTGAGAGACCTGATCGAGGGTGAACTGCATCATCAATCCTTTCTTGCCGGCACGCTCAACGGCCGAGATAAACCCGCATGACTTCCGGATCCTGGGTGACGTGCTCCATGCTGCCGTCGCAGAGCAGTCGGCCCTCATGCAGGACCGACACATGGTCACTGACCCGACCGACAAACTGCATGTCATGCTCCACCAGCAGAATGCAGCGCTCAGGGCTTCGGAGGCGCTCAAGGAGATCGGCGGTGGCCTCGCGTTCGCCGTCACTCATGCCGGCCACCGGCTCGTCCAGCATCAGCACCTTGGGGTCCCGGGCCAGCACCATGCCGATTTCCAGCCACTGTTTCTGACCATGGGCCAGTGTGCCGGCGGGCGCCTCTGCCAGCTCATTCAGCCCGATGGTCCTGAGCACCGTTTCTACTCGGTCCTGCTTGTCACTGACTTCGCCCCGGGTGAGCTCGCGGATGAGGGAGTCGGGGTAGAGTCTGACCCCCAGGGCGATGTTCTCGCGCACTTTCAGGTGTTCAAAAACACTAGGGCGCTGAAATTTGCGGCCGATACCGGCCCGGGCACGCTGGGGCAACGTCAGCTTGAGCACATCCGTGGCCCGGTCCAGCAGGATCGTGCCTCCACTCGGCTGGGTGATGCCCGTGATGACGTCCATGACCGTGGTTTTGCCGGCGCCATTGGGGCCGATGACTCCATGGATCGTGCCGTACTCGGCGATAAACGACAGCTCATTCACGGCCCGAAAACCGCTGAACTCAACGCTCAGGCCCTCAATGTAGATCGCGGTGGGCTCAGTCATTGCGCCTCCGGGAGAACAGCGGACCCGGGTCCATCAGGCCGTTGCGTAGCAACACCACCACGAACAACACCGAGCCGGTGAGGATGAACGGCCAGAGCTCCGGCATAAAACGCGTCAACCAGAATTTGGCAACACTCACCAGCACCGCACCAACGATGGCACCGTACAGATAGCCCCGGCCGCCAATGGCCACCCACACCGCAATTTCGATGGACAGCATCGGTGAAAGGAGCTGCGGCGAGGCCACCTGCACCTGGGGCACGTACAGCAGGCCCGCCAGAGCCGCCAGCAGTGCCGAGAGGCACCACACGCCGGTTTTGACCCACAGGGTTTCATAACCCAACACCCGCAGACGATCCTCATCATCGCGAATGCCGATCAGCAGCTTGCCCAGCGGGCCCACGGTCAGCCGCCGCAGGGCAATCAGCGCCATGAACAGCACCAGCGCCGAGACCGTGGCGATGCCGACCCGGAATTCCAGACTGCTCAGGGGCATCCCCAATAACGAGCCGAATCCGGATATTCCGTTATTGCCGCCAAAGCCGGTGTCATTGCGGGACATCACCAGCATGGCCGCGTAAACAAACGCCTGACTGAGGATCGCGAAGTACACCCCCACCACCCGGGAGCGGAAAGCGAGGAAGCCAATGACAAAAGCCACCAGCGCTGTCAGCACAAAGATCGCGAGCACCGCATAGCCGAAGTACTCGAAAGCCATCCAATGGGCCGGAAATTCCGATAATCCCATATACTCGAGGAAGGTCGGCACACCGGACTGGCCCACATAACTGGCCTTGATCATGTGCATGCCCACCAGGTATCCCCCGATGGCAAAGAAAAGGCCATGCCCCAGGCTCAGATAGCCGGCATAACCCCACACCAAGTCATGGGCGAGTGCCAGCAGCGCAAACGCCATCACCTGCCCCACCAGGTTGACCTGATACCCGCTCAGGCCGATGGGGGTATCGGCGAGGGGCCCCAGCCCCAGCAGCGGCAAGCCCAGGGTCACCGCTGCAATCAGTCCCAGCACCGTTAAATAACGTCGGTCCGGCGCTGTGCCCCCACAAATCCATGTCACTACCCCGTGCATCGTTATTAACGCCTACCCTTTTTCGGAAAGAGCCCATTGGGCTTTTGCTGAATGAACGCAATCACCGCCAGCAGCACAATGACCTTGGCGGCCACAGCTCCGAACTGCGGCTCGATAATGGCGTTGAGCTGACCAATCCCCAGGGCCGCCACCGCCGTACCCAGCACACTGCCGACGCCACCGACCACCACCACAATGAAGCTGTCGATGATCAGAGCGGTGCCCATGGTGGGGTTGATGTTGTAAATACTGGTGAGCGCCAGGCCCGCGATCCCAGCCAGGCCGGAACCAAACGCAAAGGCCATGGCATCGGTGCGGCGGGTCGACACCCCCACACAAGCGGCCATCTCCCGGTGCTGGGTGGTGGCCCGCATGCGCAGCCCGAAACGGGTTCGGTAGAGCACAATGAGTGTTCCCACCAGCGTTAGCCCGGCGATGACAATGGAAAGCAACCGCGACCAGGTCACCGAAAACTCACCAAACACCGTAAAGCCCAGCTGCAGGTACTCCGGCGTCACGAAGTTAAGGTTCTGGGTGCCGACGGTTACCCGTACCAGATTGATCAGCAGAAGACTCACCGCCCAGGTGGCCAGCAGCGTCAGCAACGGACGGTGGTAGAGGTGTCGTACGATCCCCCACTCCATGACGACGCCCACCAGCGCCGGCGCCAAAAAGGCAAACGGCAAGGCGATAAACAGATAAAACTCCATCAGTCCCGGCGCCGCCGCCCGTAAGATTTCCTGAACAAACCAGGTGGTATAAGCGCCCAGCATGACAAACTCGGCCTGGGCCAGGTTGATGACCCCCATCAGCCCAAAGACGATGGCGAGCCCCAGCGCCGCCAGGAACAGCACACTGCCATAGCTCATGCCGTGGTAAACCACCGTGGCGACGCCACTCAACTGGATGATGCGGTGGATCGACGCTCGGGTTTCCTCCGCCGCTGTGATAACCGCCGGATCGGTGGTCTCATCAGCGTCCGCGAGAAATTCATCCAATGCTCTCCGGCTCACCCGAGTAGAGCTCTGGCTCAGCGTGGCAATGGCCCGCTGCTGAGCCTGCGGCTCGCCGGAGGCCAGCAGCGCTGGCACCAGCACATTCTCCAGCGCGGCGACCACGTCCGGGTTTTCTTCGGCCTCGTAAATCTGCTCGATCAGCGCCGGCGGCACATCGCCCAGCGATCGGCCCAAGCGCTGGGCAGCCCGAATCCGTGCCTCGGCTTCCACCCCGGTGAGCAACTGTACCGCCGAGGCAAACGGGTCCAGGGCCCGACGCAGTGGGATATTCAGAAACGGTGCTGAAGCGCCGGCGGGTGGCTCATCGACCACCGTGCCGGTGAGCACATTCTGAAAGCCCTCATCCCGGGGGATGAATGCCGTGCCCTCGGCGCACAGCAGGTCGCCATCGCGGAAGGCCAGCATGGCTCTTGCGATCAGCGGCTGCTCACCGGTTTCATGGGTTTCCACCATGTCGGCGAGGACGGCCTTGAAGGAGCCGACGCGGGCTTCGCGGTCACCATCGCACCAGGCGTCGATGACATCGCTCTGCGCCATGACCGTGCTCGCCATAAAAAGAGTGAGCGCGCCCAACAGGCGCGCTCCAAGTCGGTGCATCATGCGACCCGCCTAGAGGTAGGGGCTATAAGGCACAGGCACCGTGGTTTCCGGCGACTGCCAGACAATGTCGAAGCCCTGGTTACGATTAACCGAGCCGATGAACACACCCCGGTGAACATAGTTGTTCTCCTCGGTGAGCTTGATGTCGTAACCCGACGGGCAGGCGAAGCTGATCCCCGGGAAGGCACCACGCACCTCGGGCACGTCAAACGTCCCGGCCCGTTCCACGGCCTGCGCCCACATGTGGACCCCGCTGTAAGTGGAGACCATCGGGTCGATGGACACATCCGGGCGGAACGGCACATTGTTGGCCTCAACGTAATTCGCCCAATTGCGCAGGAATCGCTGGTTCTCCTCACCCGGTGCGTTCTGCAGGTACGCCCAGCAGTTCAGGTGGCCGACCAGCGGCTCGGTGTCCAGGCCCTCGAAGTCAGCCTCCACAACGTCCAGCCCCAGCACCGGCACGTCGAGGGCGCTGATGCCCTGGTTGATGTACTCCTGGAAGAAGTTGGGGATGGAGTTGCCGACCACCGTCAGCACCACAATGGGCTGCTCACCGCTCTCGTCGGCGAAGGTCCGGATCTGATTCACCAGACTCTGGAAGTCCGAATGCCCCACCGGCACGTACTCCTCGCGCCAGGCGCTGGGCTCGATGCCCCACTCCTGCTGCCAATAACCCTTGAGCTGGGCATTGATGGTCCGCGGCCAGACGTAGTCCGAACCCAGCATGAAGAAACGTCGGGCCTGACCGCCGTCGTCACCCATCAGATACTCCAGCGCCGGCAGCACGGAGCTGGCGGGCGGCGAGTTCATGTAGACAACGTTCTTGGAATTCTCCTCGCCCTCGAAGTGGAGCGGGTAGTACAGCAGGCCGTCGTTCTCTTCGACCACGGGAAGAACCGCGACGCGCGACGCGCTGGTCCAACAACCAAACATCGCCGACACCCGCTCTTCTTCGAGCAGCTGACGACCCTGCTGGCCGTAAAGCGGCCAATCCGAGGCAGGATCCGTGGTGACCACCTCAATCTGGCGCCCGAGAACACCGCCGTTGCGGTTGAGCTCTTCCGCCGCCATCCCGACCACGTGATTCAGCCGTCCCTCAATGTTCGCCATCGAACCCGAGGAAGAGAACAGGCAACCCACTTTGACCTTGTCCCGAGACCACGCCGGCAGGATGATGCCCGGCGCACTCATCGCGGCGCCGGCCACCCCCACGCTTTTCAAAAAGCTTCTTCTACGCATAACCGCTACTACTCCCACTTATCTGCAACGGAATTGTTCGCGGACGGTTACTGCAAGAGCTGGGCCAACTTGAAATTTATCGGCAACGATTAGCGGTTAATCAGACACTTACAAATTATCGAGAGAATATGAACGTCTTGACAGAGAAACATTTGCACCGCATTGGTGCGGAGGGCGGCCAAAACGGTGCAGGCGAGAGAGAGAGAGAGAGAGAGAGAGTGGGGATAAGATTGGGGGAGGGAGTCTGGCGTGGATTAACGGGAGAGTTGTTTTGGGGGAGTCAGGACGCGTGGGCTAAAACATCAACCCCCGGGCAGCGGCCACCAGGTCCGGAAAAACCTCGGTACCGGCGGGCAGCCCACCGGTCTCGTAAGTGTCCCGGCCCTTGCCGGTGGTCACCAGCATCGGGCGGGCGCCAACCGCCACGGCGGCCTGGAGATCGCGAAGGCTGTCGCCGATCACCGGGACGCCGGTCAGCGAACACTGAAAGCGTTGGCCGATTTGCTGATATAGGCCCGGGCGCGGCTTGCGGCAGTCGCATCCTTCCTCGGGCCCGTGCGGACACCAGACAATGCAATCCACGCTGGCATCCAGCGCCGCCAGCTGGCGGCGGAGCGTCTGGTGGATTTCAGCGAGGGTGTCTTCGGAGAGCAGGCCCCGGGCAACGCCGGACTGGTTGGTCGCCACCGCCACCGTCCAGCCACTTTGCTTAAGCTCGGCGATGGCCTCCAGGGCGCCGGGGATGGGCACCCACTCGTCCACGGATTTCACATAGTGCACGGAGTCGTGGTTGATCACTCCATCCCGATCGAGGATCACCAACCGCCCCATTACAGGGCGTCTTCAATAAACGTGCAGAGCATGTGCAGGATGAACAGATGGGCTTCCTGGATGCGGGCCGTGCGATCCGCCGGCACCACCAGGCTCATATCCACCGCAGCGGCCAGGCTGCCCCCATCACGGCCAAGCAGCCCGAGGGTGGTCAGGCCACGGGAACGGCCTTCCTGGACGGCTTCGAGGACATTGGCGGAATGGCCAGAGGTGCTAATGCCCAGCAGGACATCACCCGGGCACCCCAGCGCCTGGAGCTGGCGGGCAAAAATCTTCTCAAACCCGTAGTCATTGCCAATGGCCGTTAGCGCCGACGTGTCCGTGGTGAGAGCGATGGCCGCCAGGCCCGGGCGCTCGCGCTCGAAGCGCCCGGTCAGTTCAGCGGCGAAATGCTGGGCATCCGCGGCCGAGCCGCCGTTGCCACAGACCAGCACTCGACCGCCGTTGTTGAGGGCCTCCGACACCAAATCGGCGGCCTGCCGAACCCGGGGTTCCAGCGCGGATAGCTGTTTAAAAACCTGAAAGTGTTCGTCGAGGGCCGTAGCCCATGAATCGGTGGTCATTGGCCGACTGCCTCTACAACAACCCTTCAATCGCCGCCTTCAGCTTGGCGGACTCGGGGCCGGTCGTGGCGCCGAAGACTTCCACCACCTCGCCGTCGGGATTCACCAGGTATTTGTTGAAGTTCCAGCGCGGGGCGCGGGACTGGCGGGCCAGCTCGGCAAACAGCGGGTGGGCGTCGGCGCCGCGCACCGGGATGGTGGCCATCATGTCGAAGGTCACGCCGAAGTTCACAAAACAGGTCTCGGCGGCGCTGGCTTCATCGGTCTCCTGATTGAATGAGTCCGAGGAGAAGCCGATGACTTTCAAGCCCCGCTCGGCATAGGCCTGATGCAGGGCCTCCAGGCCTTCGAACTGGCCCGTGAATCCGCACTGGCTGGCGGTGTTCACCAGCAGCACCGCACGGGCATCGGCGGCCAGCGTCTGGAGGTTCACCGTCTCGCTGGAATGCAGACGTCGCAGATCATGGTCGAGCATGTCGAAAGCCTTCGCCAGGGTGGGCGTCGAGACCATCAGGGCGATGACGAAAATGACGGTCCAGAGTTTCATGGTATGAAGCATAGCTGAGAACCCTCCCGGGCTCCTAGCAGGGGTTGCCGTCATGCTTGCGTTTACTAGATGAGGCTATTATTTTTGCTAGCAGCACCTAGCAAGACTACTACCCATGCCGATCAACTACCAAAGACCCTTGCCGGGCGCTTTGAGTTAACGCGCCTGGGCCATTGGCGCTTCTGCGAGCTGCAGGCCGCCTTCGGCTATGACCTCGAGCGCTATCTCGCCTATGGGGGCTACCCCGGCACCGTTGCCTTCGAGGGAGATCGCGATCGCTGGTATGCCTATCTCAAGGACGCCATTGTGGAGACGGTGATCGGCAAGGACATTCTGCAGTTTCAGCGGGTCGGCAAGCCGGCGCTATTTCGACAGGCCTTTGAGATCCTCTGCCGCTACCCGGCCCAGGAGATCAGCTACACCAAACTGCTCGGCCAACTCCAGGACCGCGGCAACACCGACCTCATCAAACACTACATCCGCCTCTACAAGAGCGCGTTCATGTTTCATGCGCTGGCCAAGTACTCCGCCAAGGCTTGGCGGCGCCGCGGCTCCAGCCCGAAAATGCTGCCCGCCTGTCCTGCGCTCCACACCATGCATCAAAGCGCTCGGATACTGGACGATCCCGAGCAGCGTGGCCGGGTCTTCGAACTGGCCGTCGGCGCGGAGCTCGCCCAGCAGCCCGGGGCTCTGTACTACTGGCGCGAGGGCAAGGCCGAGGTGGACTTCGTCTACGCCCATCGCAACGCGCTCTACGCCATCGAAGTCAAATCCGGGCGGCGAAAATCCCGCAGGGGCCTCAGTGCCTTTCTTGAACAAACCCCGGGCGCCGTCCCCGTCATCCTTACCCCGGAGCATTTCAGCACTTTCTCGGCAGACCCGATGGCGTTTCTCGAGAAGGTGAGCGGTTAACTCGCAGAACTTGCCTCAGTCCACGACCGCCGCGGGTGCAGGTGGCGTAGGTGAGCCTTACGACCGGCACCAACGAAAAAGGGCCGGCAACCGTGGCTGCCAGCCCCTTGAAATCGTGGGGATTGTGCGGAAAGGGCGTTACAAGCGCCCATCGACCTGATCGGCGCCAAAGGCGTATTTGACGTCGTAGAGATACCCATCGGGCTTGAGCCAATGGCGGATGCCAGAAGCCCCCAACGCCACAAACGGGCGATGAGCAACGGCCAGGATGGCGGCGTCATAGCAAGCCGCCTCATCGGCACCCGCACCGGTTCGCGTCTCCAATGCCTCCACCGGCACCAACTCCAGCTTGAACTCGTCCCTCGCCTCTTCGGCATCCACCACCGGGTCATGAACGGCAACGGTAGCGCCGTAGTCCTCGAGCTCGCGGACGATGTCAATCACCCGGGTGTTGCGCAGATCCGGGGTGTCTTCCTTGAAGGCGAGGCCCAGCACGAGGATGCGCGCCTCGGGGATGCACACGCCCCGCTGGATCAATCCTTTCACCACCTCATGGGCCACATGAGCGCCCATGGCGTCATTGAGGCGCCGGCCGGCAAGGATCATGTCCGGGTGATGGCCCACGGCCTGGGCCTTGTGGGTGAGGTAGTAGGGATCCACGCCAATGCAGTGACCGCCCACCAGCCCCGGGCGGAAGGGCAGGAAGTTCCACTTGGTGCCGGCGGCCTCGAGCACGGCCTGGGTGTCGAGGCCGATGCGGTTGAAGAGGATCGCCAGTTCGTTGACCAGCGCGATATTCACATCCCGCTGGGTGTTCTCGATGACCTTGGCGGCCTCGGCGACGGCGATGCTCGGGGCCTTGTGCGTGCCGGCGGTGATGACCCGAGCGTAGAGGGCATCGACAAAGTCGGCGACCTCGGGCGATGACCCGCTGGTCACCTTGACGATATCCGTCACCCGATGGGCCCTATCGCCGGGGTTGATGCGCTCGGGGCTGTAGCCGGCGTGGAAGTCCTCGCCATAGGTGAGCCCAGAGACCCGTTCGACGATCGGAATGCAGTCTTCCTCGGTGGCGCCGGGATAGACGGTGGATTCGTAGATGACGACGGCGCCGGGCTGGAGGACCTGACCGACGGTCTCACTGGCCTTCAATAGTGGCGCAAGATTCGGGCGACGATGCTCATCGATGGGCGTGGGCACGGTGACGACAAAGACGTTGCAGTCGCGCAGGGCGTCCACGTCACTGGTGTAACGGATGCCGTGGGCGGAGGCCGCAGCCAGCTCATCGGCACTCAATTCATCGGTGCGGTCGCGACCGCCCTCTAACTCGGTAATACGGCGGGCATCGATATCAAAGCCGATGACCGAGTGGGCCTCGGCAAAAGCAGCCGCTAACGGCAAACCGACATAGCCTAGGCCGATGACGCCAATGCGAGGGTGGGTTGTAACTTTCATACCGATGCTCAAAACCTTTTAGAGCTAATCACGATATCAATTCTTGATACACAGCCATCGTTCGCTCGATGACGATACGCTCATCAAACTCGGCCTGAGCTTTCCGGCGGGCGGCCTCGCCGAGACGCTGGCAAAGGGCCGGATCAGCCGCGAGTCGCTCAATAGCATCCGCCAGTGCGGTCGCATCGCGGGGCGGTACCAGCAGGCCATCGACGTCGTCGGTCACCACTTCGCGGCATCCGGGCATATCGGTTGTGATTAATGCCCGCTCACACGCCGCCGCTTCAATCAAACTCTTGGGCAGACCTTCCCCATAATAACTGGGCAGGGCCACCGCATGGACAGACCGAAACAATGTCGGCATGTCATCGACTTTGCCCAGCCACAGGATCAGTCCCTCATCCTGCCAGTGTCGTATTGCATCCTTCGCCACCGCCGCGGGGTTACCGGGATCAGGCTCGCCGGCGAGCAGGAACTCCACGGCCGTCCCACGCGCCTGCAGCAACCGGGACGCCTCGACAAGCTCGCCGACGCCCTTATCCCAGAGCAGTCTTGCGGGTAGCACCACACGAAACGGTGGCGTGGCCGGCTCATTACTCGGTGGTGTAAACCGATTCAGATCCACGCCAGAGCCCTTGATCAGACGGATATGGGCCTTATCGATCAGCCTCGCCTGCTCAAACACCGCGGCATCGTCGCCGTTCTGGAGGATCAGCCGGCTCTTTTTGCCACCCAATGCCGCGCGCAACACGCCGCGTACCAGCGGCCGCAGCAACCCGGCCTTCACTGAGCCACTGGTGAATACATAGCCCATTCCCGCCACGGCACTTACCCGTGCGCGATCGCCGGCCAGCCGCGCCGCCAGCGATCCATAGACCGCCGACTTGATGGTGAACCCGTGCACGAGGTCGATCTGCTCTGAACGGATGAACCCAACCAACCAGATCAGCAGTCGCAGTTCGCGCCATGGGTTAAGGCTAAGGCGCTCCATTGGTGCAGCCCGCCACTCCAGACCGAGCCTCTGCAGCGCCTCGCCATAGGGTCCCGGCGGCGAGAGCAGCAGCACTTCATGCCCCGCTGCCTGCAGTGCCCGAGCCTGGGCGTAGCGGAAGTTATAGAGGTACCACTCGGTATTGGCGAACAGGAGGACTTTCACAAACAATTGGGCTGATGGCCGCCCGTCAGAATCATGACGCCACGAGTGGATAGAACTGATACGGCAACCACGCAGGCGCATGCGTGGCGAAGTTCAGCCAGACAAACTGCACAACCGCATAATAGACGAGGATGACGGCCACCCAATCTCGATTACTTTTCCCGGCCCGTCCAATGGCATCTGGTAAGTGGGAGAAGACGACAAGCTGGAGCGGTATCAAAAACAGCCCAAGGCGATCCAAGGCGGTTGATGAGGGAACGATTGGATACATTGCTAATAAGGTAACCGCTGCCAAAGCGACCCACCGCCAGATAACCTGCTCATGATGCAGTAGCGTAAAGCGACGCCACCAGATCAACAGGATCGCCGCCGGCACGGCATTCATCGCCAGACGCACGAGGGCCCCCGCGGACTGGTATTCCGCCTCGATATAGTTTGCGTAGAGCTGGTCGAAGTGATCCTGAACAAACACCCAGTAGGCCACAGCGGCCACGCCCCCGATTCCCAGCGTCATTATCCAGCGATTTCGGCTTCGCCCCAGTACCGCCAGCGGCAGCAGGACGACGGCAGACTTATGGAATGTGGCCGCGGCCAGAGCCCAGAAAATGAATTGCCGTTGCCGGGCCCGGAGCAGCGCCGCCAGTCCCAGCATGCTGAGGCCCAGTGCTGCACCTTGGCGGGTATAGCCCATCATCACGACGATGACCAGATACGGAATGGCAACCGCCACTGCCAGCCACGGACGCGGTTGGGTGCGGCTGAACACCGCCAGCCCGATTGCACCGATTAGACCGCAGACGAGATTAACCGCATAGATTGTCCCGCCATTCTGGATCACCAGCCAGTTCAGCAGGTAGTAACCCGGATCACCGCCGGACAGCACATCGTAGAGGCTCAGCCAGTACCGACTTTCAAGATTCCCGATGTACGATCCCCAGTCCGCACCCACCTGATGGCGATAACCCATGAACAGCGTGAGTGTCGCGATCAGCAGCAACCAAGCGTAGTTGGGATGGTAGATACGCCGGGCGAGACGGCTGCGGGGCGAATACCAGCCACCGGCCAATGCCGCGGCGGAGGGGATGAGAAAAATCAGCCAGTACGGCCACATGTCAGGCGCTCTCCTCGAGCCAGGCCTGAAACATCAGGATATGCCAGATCCGGGCGTGACCTTGGCGATGGCCAGCCAGATGCTCAGCCCAGCACTCGCGCACGAGCACCGGGTCGAGATAACCCTGTTGACGGAGACGGTTTTCATTCAATAAGTCCTCGGCCCAATCCCGTAGGGGCCCGCGCAGCCAATCCCCCAAGGGCACCGCGAATCCGGCCTTGGGCCGATCCAGCAGTGCCTTCGGCACATACCGATAGAGCATCTGACGCAACAACCACTTCCCCTGCCCGTCGTGCACCTTATAGCGATCCGGGACACTACAGGCGAATTCCACCAGCCGGTGATCAAGCATCGGTACCCGGGCCTCAAGGCTGACTGCCATGCTGGCGCGGTCCATCTTCGTGAGGATGTCATCGGGGAGGTAATTTTGCATGTCCGCCAGGATCATCTGTTCACGCAGACCAAGGCCATCAGGCGGGGCCGCGCCTTGAACGGGGATAGACCCGGAGGCGTTGGCTCCAAGCACGAGTACTGCCGGGTCGTGCCACCCGGCGCGGAGTCGATGATAGAAATCCATTCCATCCGTTGCGCCGATGGCATCGCGGAGCTTTTCCAGTTTTTCACCGAGCAGCGGTGTAGAACTGCTGGCGGTCAGTCGCCGCGACCGCAGTGCCAGTGACAGAGATCCGGCAATTGCCCGGCGCATCGGTTGGGGCAGCAGTCGGAGCCCGCGCCATAGCTTCGGCCCCGCGACATGACGGTTATAGCCGGCGAAAAGCTCATCGCCACCATCACCGGAGAGGCTGACCGTGACCTGCGATCGGGCAAGTCGGCTCACTAGATAAGTGGGGATCTGCGAGGAATCCGCGAAGGGCTCGTCGTAGATCGTGGGCAGGCTGGGGATGACCCCCATCGCCTCATCGGGGGTGACGTAGAGCTCGGTGTGCTCCGTACCCAGGTGTCTGGCAACGGCGGCGGCATGCACGGCCTCGTTGAAGCCGGATTCGGTAAAACCAATGGAGAACGTGCGCACCGGCTGCGAGCGCTGCGCCTGCATCTGCGCCACCACCGCTGAGGAATCGTAACCTCCGGAAAGAAACGCCCCCAGTGGCACATCGGCTTCCATGCGCAGGCCCACTGCATCCCGCAGGCGGTCATCGAGTTGATCAATCAGCGCGTCGGCGCCCCAGGACTCATCCGGCCCATTGGCTGCGATGGCTGGCAGATCCCAGTAGCAAACCGGCTCGCTGATCCGCTGTCCACCATCGCTGACTACCACATAGTGCGCTGGCGGCAGCTTGCGAATGCCCTGATAGATGCAATGCGGGGCCGGCACATTGCCATCGCGCATGAACGCCGCCAGCGCGTCGCGATCAATCGCGCCCACCCACTCCGGGTGGGCGGCGAGTGCCTTTAGCTCGGACCCAAAAAGGAAAGTGCCGTTCGCGTAGCCGTAGTAAAGCGGTTTTTCGCCCATGCGATCACGGGCGAGGGTGAGGCTGCGACACTGCCGATCGTAGAGCGCGAATGCGAACATGCCATTCACCCGCTTGAGCGCACTCTCAATGCCCCAGTGGCGCAGGCCGGCTAATAAGGTCTCGGTGTCGGAATGGCCTTGCCAGTCAAAGCCGCCCCCTTCGGCCTCAAGATCCGCCCGCAGCGCGCGGTGGTTGTAGATCTCGCCGTTGTAGACCAACACATAACGCCCGCAGGGCGAGTGCATGGGTTGGTGGCCCGCGGGCGAGAGATCGATGATGGAGAGACGCCGGTGGGCCAGCGCAACGCCGTCACTCCCTTCAGTCCAGACACCGGCGTCATCCGGCCCGCGGGTGGTGATCCGTGCGGCCATGCGCTCGGCGAGATCTCCATCCGCCGATCCCCTACCCCAGAAGCCAATGATACCGCACATCGAATAACCCGCTTACTAATTGTCGGCGACACGCGAGAACAAGACGATTAACATGCTACCCACGCTAGCCACCACCGCGTAGTACGCAGCGAGGATTACATAGCCGAGTGCGGAGTCATACGGCCACAAGGCCAGTATTCCCGCCAACGGCATACAGAAGAAGAAAAGCCTGAATTCAGGACGCTGACGGCCTGGCATGCTCAAAAGCCCTTTGCTGTCGAGGTAACCAAACATGCGGAAACCCACATAGGCCATGGCGGCTGCAAGCCCAACACCCATCCGCTGTGAGTCCTCAACCACGAACATGACCGGTGCCATGAACCGCAACCAGGCAAGCCAGAGAAAGGTGGCTACCTTCAACTCCCTATCTTGCAGGAGATTATGAAGCGTGAAGACCACGCCCAAGGTCACGAAGAAAGACCACCATTCCGGGGTAGCCAGGAGCCCCAAGAGCATGGTGACCACCAAGAACATTGCAATCCGCGAGCCAAACCATGCCGCTACCCAGTAGTAACCGGCCCCCTGAGGACCCCTTTGCCGCCCGCCTTCCTCCCATTTGGCAGCAAACAGGTCGTTAACGAGATAACCGATCTCGTACAGGCTGATAAACGCAAGGTAGGAAAGCCCGGCAATCGCTATGGACTGCTCCGGAGCCGCGGCGCCGATGGTCACTGCGAGAACGACCGCAGCCACCCATTCGAAAACGAGGTGAAATGTGATGCTTCCACTCCGCAATCGCGTGTTATGAAAATAGCTAAACGGCAGAAGGTAGACAACGTTCATCCGTCCACCTCAACAAACGTGGCATTCACACCATCCCATCGTTCACGATGCGCAGGATCATGCAGTACCACATAGGAGTACGCCGCCTCCTGAACCAAGGAACGGTCAGTGAGATTGTCGGTGAGCACACACACCTGCCCCGAAAGAAGATCTTCGCCGTATTTTTCGACGAGAGCCTCTCTTTTCTGCCCGGTCAAATCATTCTCATAACGTCCGGTAAGAACGCCTGCACGGTGCTGGAGCTTACTGGCGACATAGCCAACTCCTGTTGAGGTGGCCAACGCAGAAACCACAGGCTCGAGGCTCGCAGAGGCGAGAATGACACGTCCGCCAGACAACGGTTTTTCGAGCAGTAACCAGACGGTCGGAACCCTGCGCTCGAGCAAAAGAGCTTCCGCATATTCCCGGGCACTTTGCTCGACCGCCTGGAGGCGGTCTCCGGCCAGCAACCGAACCGCAAAATGCTTCAGCAGATGACGCCCAGTCATTTTCTCGGCGATCGCAAACGCGACCCAGAAAGGACTACGACGCGTGCTTACCGCCTTGAAAAGCCAACTGCGGAGCGGTCGGGCACGATCGCTATCAAAATGATGCCTTAGGAGCCCGAGCGTAGTGTCATCTCGTACTAGCGTGCCGCACACGTCGACAACGTATACTTCAGCTTTGCCGCCAACGCTCATCCCTGCACACCGAGTTGTTCATAAATCTCGCGGTAAGCATGCTTCGCGTTCTCCAGCCCAAGACGCTCATGGGCAGCCCGTCGCAAGCGATCGCCACCTTTAGCACTAATCCTATCCAGTTCGTCAGACACCATCCGGTATGCATTCGGAGCTTCCAAGTCAATTAACATCCCGGCATCAAGGTCGTGCGTAATCCTATCCACATCTCCAACACCGGAATTGCTGATCGCCGGAATACCTAATGCAAAAGCCTCGGCGAGCTTTGTGGGCGAACACGCCATCTGAGAATACGTAGAGCGTCGGAAGCTCAACATGATGTCCGAAATGCCTAGCAACTTCGGGACTTCCTTACGACTGGCTGCCCTCACGTAGATGCGATCCCGAAGATCCCTCATCTCCAACCTCACGAGGTTGGCTTCTTGAGCATCAGACCAGTCACGGGTAATCAAGAGCAAACACACATCATCCCTTCCCATTGCAATCGTCTTGAACAACCTCAACATGTCATCCAGCAGGTAGATGGTTCCGAGAGAGCCCAGGTAGGATAAAACTATCGTATCTGGAGCAATATCAAGCTCCGAGCGAATTGATGTTCTCTCATCTGCGGCCAAACTCTTGAAGTGTTCGAAATCAGCGCAACAAGGTATGACCGTGATTGGCGCGTTCGTACCCGGCGCAAGTTTGTAGATTTCGGGCACTACCCGTTCGGTGAGCACGACAACTGAATCCGCACATTCAAGAAGACGCCTTTCAACCCGCTTGTAATACCAATAAAGCAGTCGATAGCGGTACTTGCTCTGTGGCCACAAGTTGCCTTCTACCCGTTCATCCACCCACAACCCACGCATATCGAAGATGTTTTTCACACCAGTCAAACGGTGCAGGAAACAACCGACTTGCATGGCCTGATAGCTGCGGCAGTGCGCGAGACCGAACCGATATCGCAGTTGAAGGCCAAGTGCCGATCCGTACATCTTCATCAGGTCCCAAGCCTTACCTACCATGCCGAAGCCCGCAGTGAAGGACAACGGGGTCCAGTGAATCCCCTTATCTCCCAACTCTTCTCGAAGTGTCCCGGCCTCCTCGCGAAACCGGTCAGGCTTCTCGAAGCTGACGACATGCAGCGGCCTTGTGTGCTCAGCAATATTGTACAGATAAGGCAGAATCTGGCTACCGCCAAGAGGATCAAGCAGCCCATCGTACGTGATAAATAAGGCCCCATTCCTTTTAGCTGGGCGACTTCCTTCAAGACTCATGATTTTCGTGCCCGCATCTCAAGCTCAAAGCATTTACCCTTTTCAATTAGTTCCCGTTGAACGAAAACGGTATTACCGACAGGTAACTAGATCTAATCGCCAAATCGATATGCAAACCGCTCGATATCCCGGGAATATAAGGACCTAACGATATCCACCATTTCGGGACTGTACGCCTCCTGATATGACTTCCCCGTACCTCTTCTCCGATGAGGCAAGGACGCATCGATACCTAGTTTGTCCATGACATGCTCGAAATCCCTCTCTAACCACTCGAACCGCCCGATAAAGTCAACGCAGAGATCACCTGTTCTCGGGTCTTCGAGCCAGTCGACCTGATCCCTGAAGTGATCATATCGCTTGATCATCGAGCCATAATTCAACGATGGGTCTGCAAGTCGAAGCACAAAATCTTCAAACGAATTGATTCCCACTAGCATGACGGTTGCCCAACGGTGATCTCGATGCGTGTCTGAACCGATACGACGATTGAAGTACTGATATGCGGAATACAACCTATCCCAAGGGTTACGAACGAAAGTGAATTTGAAATATTTACTCACTATGTCTGGGTGATATGCCAGATGCCGACGTATCGGCCGATGCCCTACTGATGAGCCAAACAAGGCTTCGGCTATACTACTCCCGGCCGCCTTGGGTATATGCACAAAGATAGAACAATGGCTATGGAACCCCTTAACAAAGGGATCGCCCGCGGGCCATGCAGTGCGATATACCCAGCCGGGGATACGGATGTTGAACTGAGCGTCCTTGACCCGAATCTGAGTTCTGTCACGGATCGTCAGCATGGTCCTTTCCAGGCTCCCTCGGGGAAAAAGCGGTATAAAGCAGGTGGCATTCTACAAACCCCAAAATAACGTATAGCTTCAATCCGGGCTGAGATCCGCGGCACGTCGCCGTGGGGAATCGATATCGTGCTCGGCTTTCATCGATGCCCCAACTGGCTTCGCCAATCGCGTAGCTTGTCCAACCAGCAATGGTGCAGGACGCTTGCCACTCTCGAATATCTTCGCGAGCCCAGACTGGCAGTCCGTGGAGACGACCGCCGCACCTGCGGCAATCGATTCCACCCTTACTTTACCGGACGCTTCTCAGGCCGAAGAAGACATACACAGTCCAGCCGGAACGTGGAACCGAATAGGCTCGGCGTCCAAATGTACTTCCAAGAACAAAAGCCGCGACAGGTCGCACTTCATGAAAGAGCTCCGGTAGGGATCTATTGGGCTCACATGCCCGAAACCTAACGCCGAGGGAGACGCCACCGGACCTTACAATTCACCGCTCACGGTAGTGCAAAGCCCCGAGTCCACCCAGGTTATCGCAACGCTGTCAGCCATGTCCTCCGGCTTCTCAAAGGTGACCAGGGTAATCGCATGGTCCCGCGACAGCCCGCGCAGGTAGCTCATCACCTGGCTCTGGCCGAGTGGCTCGAGCAGGCCGTTGCGAGTGAGGTAGAGGACCGGCTTCACTGCGGCGCGCCGTCTCGAAACAGGATGTCACTAACGCGCTTTTCGCCTTCGCGACTTCTGAAACGCCCGTGCGCCGATTCAGGGCAGTGCGTCAGCTCACCAACAAAGAAGCGCTCTCCGGAGACAAAAAAGTCGACGCGAACGAACTCAAAGCCCGCCGATAGAGCCCTAGCGGCTTCCATCATCGCGTCCAAACATTTCGGCGCGTCTTCCCAAGCGCCCGCTGGATAGTTGTACTCCTCCATTATGCGGTCCCAACCGGCGGAATAGAGATTCCGTCGATGGTCTGTGTGCCGGTGGCTGTCGACCTGGATCAACCGCGGGACGCCACCGAAACAGAAAACCTTGTAGTCCTTGGTGTCGGGACCATCCGGGAGCATCGGCTCGACGATTAGGCGCGGGCGAAGGAAGCGATAATTGGCTTCCCGCGCCTCTGTATAAGGCGACTTCTGTAATGAGCGAGCGAGCGTCGCGCGATTCTGCTCTGACAGCTTGCTTTGGCCGTCAGCAACGAAAACGACCGACCCGCTACTGTGTGCGGGCTTGATCACGCATGGCCGCGAAAGCTCGCTCACATCGATCTCATCGACGTGCTCATACACAGCTAGCGTGTTAAGGGTGAGATCACCACCACACCGGCTTTTGACGAAGTCTTTCACCATCAGCTTGTCGGAGGTGATTTGGCGGAAAATATCCAGGAGAGCCGGCGATGTCTTTAAAAAATAAAAGTAGTCATTGAGAAGGCCGCTATCCCGCCGTGGAAGCCTTCTCTGCGCATAGGCGAAAATGACGAACAGGTACAGTCGGTCGAAAAGGCCACCGTAGGGAAGACGGCCGAGTAGCCGGCGCGCGTAATGAGTCAATGGCATATCAGCTCCCCGCAACAAGCTCTAGATAGCACGCGGCTTGCCTGGCCGGGCGGAAGTCCTCGGCTCGTGCCTTGAGTCTGTCCAGGTCGTCGGGTGAGTGTGCGGCCTCCTCTATGGCTTTCGCCATACCGGGGGTATCCCCCGTTGCGACGAGCCTGCCGAAGCGGCCGCCGTCGAGAATCTCCGCTGAGCCACTCAAACAGTCAGTGCTCACCACCGAGACGCCGGCGGCGAGAGCCTCGACGATGACGTTGCCAAAGCCCTCCCAATTCGACGACAGGACGAAGACATGGGCGTGCTTCAGAAAAGTGGCCGGGTTGGGACAGAAGCCGGGCATCCACAGGCTCTCGCCGACGCCGAGATCGCGGGCGAGCGCCTCCAGCTCGCCGCGCAGGGGCCCTTCGCCGAGGATAAGCAGCCGCGCATCGCGGCGGCCCCGCAGATCGGCGAGGACGCGTAGGAGGACGTCGTAGCCTTTCGCCCGCTTGAGCGTGCCGACGGCGATTAGGCGCGTCTCGCCCGCAAGCCAGCCGTCGAGGGCGCGCCGGTCCTCGGTGGTCATGGCGTCTGGATTCATGGGGCGGACCGGGTTGTGTATGACCTCAATCTGGTCGCGGGGGAGACCGGCGGCTGCGCCGAGGCTTTCCGCGACTCCCTCTGAGACTGCGACCACACGGTGGCAGGGGGGTTCTACCCCACCACCACGGACGGTTTCGTTAAGCGTCGTTTCTGATCCATTGGTTGTTCAACCCGCCGACGCATTCTCGGGTTGTGGAATCGCTCAATATAATCAAAGACATCACTTCGCGCCTCGGCCTGCGTTAAATAGCGCCGGCGGCGAACCCGGTCACGCTTGAGGAGACCGAAGAACCCTTCTGCTGCGGCGTTATCGCCACAGTGGCCAACCGCGCTCATGCTCCAGATGACATTATGGTCGCGCAGAAAAGCCTGGTATTCACCACTGGTGAACTGCGTCCCGCGGTCGGAGTGCAGGATCACCGGGCTATTGTCTTCCCGCTGCCAGTTCGCCATCAGAACCGCTTTGAGCACCAGATGTTGGTCTTGCCGTGCACTCATCGACCAGCCGATAACCACGTTGTTGTAGAGGTCAATGACCGCAGCCAAATACAGCCAACTCTCGCCGGTACGGATATAGGTGATATCCGTCACCCACCGCTCGTTGGGCGCTGCCGCGCTGAAGTCCCGTTCGAGATGATTGCTCACCGCCACCGGTCGGCTGCCAGAGCGCTTGCGACGCCATGCGCGACGTTGCGGAATACCCTGCAGCCCCTCGGTGGCCATCAGCCGGGCCACTCGATTGAGGCTGAGAGACTCCCCCTCATAGAAGAGCTCCTCATGAATACGAGGGGCTCCAAGAACACCTTGATGGTCTTCGTGAAGCTCCCGCATGCGCCGGCGCAGCCGTTGGTTCTCAGCAGAACGCTGGCTTACCGGTCGTGCAAGCCAAGCATAGAACCCGCTTGGCGAGACTTTCAGACAGCAGCACATCAGTCGGACAGAATATTCACCGCGACAGCGCTGGATCACCGGGTACCGCCGGGTGACTCCCTGGCGAAGAACGCTGCCGCATCGCGCAAAAAATCCCGTTCCTTTTTCACCCGAGCAAGCTCTCGCCTCAGCCGGGCGACATCTTCGTCTCGTGGTTGGCCCTTGCCGGGGGAAGAGTCCTCGCCAGCGGTGTGGGAAGCCCGGCACCAACGCTCGAGGACCGAGCGATGAATACCAAGATCATGCGCAACGTCTTTGATCGTCACATCAGGCCGACTCGCGAGCTCGACCGCTTCCTCTTTGAACTCTCGACTGAACCGTCGTCTCTTCTGTCCCATCGGACACCTCCTGCTTCCCATGATGAAGCTTTTCAGATGTGTCCGCAGCTATGGGGTAGAACCCGCCCGGGCACTGGCGTCGCTGCGCTCATTCGCGTGCTCGCAGCTCGACCGCCACCGCTGGATCTGTTCGGGGTACAGCCCACGCCGGCGGCAGTACTCCGCCACCTCGGCCTCGGACAACGCCGCCGTCTCTAGCACGGCGTTGAACTTGTCCTGCAAGCTCCACCCTTCGGACTCGGCGCTGTTGTCCGGCAGCAGCCGCCCCCGAGAGCGCGCCTTCTTACGCCAGTTATACAGCGTCGCAGCCGACAGGCCTTCTTCCTCGGCCACCTCGGCAACCGTGCGGTTGTGCGGCGGCAGGAGCTTTTTCAGAACCGCCTCCTTGCGCTCGTCGGAATACCCCATCGGAACCCTCTCAACGCCCCCGTTTCGGTTTCAGACTCTAACATCGGGTGAGGTTCCAACTAGCCTGACAGCGGGGGCCCATACGCTGACGGAAACTGGACCAGGCGTAGTCACCAGCCGTTAGCACCATCCTCGCCCGTACCGGGTTGTGCTCGATGTAGCGCGTGCAGGCCAGCAGATACCTCTCGGTCTGCACCGGGCTGGACTTGTAGCGACCTTCCCACAGCGTACCGGACCGTCCCTCCAACCGATTGCGGTACCTCGTGGCCCGCGCCGCCAGCGCCTTCATCAACCGGCCCATGGCGGCTACTTCCTCACCCGGCCCCAGCAACAGGTGCACGTGGTTCGTCATCAAGCAGTACGCATACACCCGGATGTCCAGCGCACTGCTCAGCTCCCGCATATCCTCCAGGTACCGCTCGTAATCCTCGGCCCCGGCAAACACCACCTGCCGATTATGCCCGCGCTGCACCGCATGGTGCGGCATATGCGGCAACACCACTCGCGCCATCCTTGGCATGCCTTTCCTCCCTGGTCACGCGCTACTACCGCCACATCCATGCAGCCGAAAATAAATCTGTCCCCGTATTCTTGCTCGGCCCATGGCGACCACCTCCCCTCCTGGGCCAAGCAACAGGTGCACGAGTCTCGTCATCAATCAATACGAATACATCCGGCTGCCCAACGCACTGCTCACCTCCCGACTATCCCCCAGGAACCGCACGCATTCCTAGTCCCCGGCAAACACCACCTGCCGATTGTGCGCTCGCTCCACATGGTGCGGCGTATTTGGCAGCACCTCTCGCGCTATCCTTGATACACAGGGTACCGCTACATCCTTGAAGCGGGAAATCCAGCTCTCCCTGTGTTGCTGTTTTCACGCCCTGTTCCTCGTTTTATATATACTTTTTGAATCAGAAATTGGCTGTCATACACTTTCAACGGCCCAGCCGATTTTGCACCGCCTAGGAAGTCTCTAACTGCCCTCCTCACAGGGTAGTGATATTCCGCACCCCATTTGTAATCATCTCCAACAATCACCCCCCCTTCTTGATCTTTTCGTAACTAAGCCGGAGATCTTCCAAAACATATCCGTAATAATGGTTTCCGTCTACATAGATCCAATCGAATGTTTCATCCTCAAAGCTTATCAACACATCTTTGGACGAGCCTCGGTGCACATGCACTGCTTCATCCTCTGCGAATGCCGTCTTCACTGCCTCGAAAATATCGTCCATATCCTTCTGGCCCTTCGCCTCCTTACCGCCATACATCCGGTCGGGATACTCGTCCTGAAACGCCCACGGATCCACCAAGTGCAGCTCTTTGGGGTCGGTTACATCCAAAATTGACCTACTAAACTGACCCTTCCAGACGCCTATCTCCGCACAGACGGAACCTTTCGGCATTTTTCTCAACACATACATGCGGGGATCACCCCCATGGAGAATCTTACGCCCAACAGAACTAACCACGTTTTTTACAATCAACAGACCTCTCCTCTTAAATTCCAAGCACCAAATCTTTCGAGTATTCGTACCCCATCTCTGCGGCCAATCGTTTCGTGCGATCTAGGACCTTTTTGGCCTGCTTCTCTGTTAAAACGCCAGGCCAAGTGTTTATCTTTGGCTTAATTTCCTTACTAACCTGCTCAGCGCGCACGGCCATATTCCCTTTCTGCTTTACCGAGTCATAGGCGGTATCGCCTTTAGCGATTAGTCCCGCCTGCCATGGAAGGTTCAAGAAGTCGCACAGCTCGCGAAACCCGACTTTAGGCTCCCTCGTCAAGTTTTCATAATTAACAACTTTCACAGAACTTTCGCCCCGGAGGGACAGAATTCTTTTATTATCCACCTTCCAGCGAGCGATGGCGCCTTCCAAATTCCCGAACCTCGTGTAGAGAGATGCGACATTATCGAGGGGATTGCGGACGATAGCAATGAACATTGCATCCGGCAGCACCCGCTTGATTTTTCTTACCGCATGTACATGCTTAGGGGTCTTTTCCAAAACCAGACCCTTCCCTTCAAGCTCCGCAAAATAGGACCACTCTTTGACGATTCGGCGGGAACAATGCGCACCGAAACCAGGGCCGAATGCGTTGGTTTCTCTCCCAATCAGGAAGACATCTGAATGCCCACCGAGTTTGGCTGCGATTAACGTGGTCCCACTATGACCGCAGCCAAGGACAAAGCCGAACCGGAGATCGGAGATATAAGGCTTAATGAATGGATCCGGAACTGAATTCCAAATCGATACGGCGCGCTGACGAAGCCAAGGTCCAACAGGGGTGTAATGAGAAACCGAATATTTTGATGGGATATAAATCATTATCTCTGACTCGCTTGATACCTCAGGGAAGACGCTCATGGGGCCAGATGGCTGAACTTTCCATCCGGGTTCTACCGCGGCACCAAAGAGATAAGCTAAACGGTAGGTACGAACCCAGCGAACAAGCCAAAAAACACTCAACAGGAAAAATGCCGTAAACTGTTACGTCCCGGATGATTCTATTTCCCCGAGGAGCTATCCTTTGTGGTGTGCACGCGAACTGCTGAACACTGTGCTCGAGGAGGCCCGACATTGAACATCCGGTTGCACGCTAACGCGACGACGACACCCAAGACGAGGGCGTATATCCAGTCCTCCGACAAGAGCATCCAGGCGCTGGCCGATGAGCTTGGCGTGTCGGTGTCGACGGTACGCCACTGGCGCAATAGCGATACGATCCACGATGGCTCGCACACGCGGAAAAACCTGCTGGCAACCCTCAGTCCCGCTCAGGAGGCCATCGTTATCGAGCTGCGCCGCACATTGCTGCTGCCGCTCGATGACCTGCTGACGGTGGTGCATGAGTTCATCCACCCCGACCTCTCGCGCTCGGCGCTGGATCGCTGCCTGCGGCGCAATGGCGTCTCCCGGCTGGCGGACCTGCGCCCGGCCGAGCCGTGCGATGCAATCAAAGCGAAGCCGTTTAAAGCCTACGAGCCCGGTTTTATCCATATCGACTACAAGTACCTGCCGCAGATGCCCGATGAATCCCGGCGCCGGTACCTGTTCGTAGCCATCGACCGGGCAACGCGCTGGGTCCATGTAGAGATCAAAACCACCAAGTCAGCACAAGCCGCCAGGGCGTTCCTGAAGGCCGTGCGGGCAAAGGCGCCGTTCCGCATCCGCCAACTCCTCACCGATAACGACAAAGCGTTCACCGACCGGCTGCAAAGCAAGCAGCGCGCCCCCAGTGGCGAGCATGTCTTCGACAAGCTCTGCGCCGAGACGGGGATCGAGCACCGGCTCACCCCGGTGCGCCGCCCGCAGACCAACGGCATGGTGGAGCGCTTCAACGGCCGGATCAGTGACGTATTGGCGAGCCACCGCTTTGACTCCCAAGAGGCGCTGGAGACCACGCTTAAGCGCTACTGCCACCAGTACAATCATCACATACCGCAAAGAGCGCTGAATCACCGAACACCGATCCAGGCCATGAAAGACTGGCAAACCACTCACCCGCAGCTATTCATTCGGCAGGTGCGCAATCATACGGGACCTGACATCTACTCAGCCGTGAGAAACCCCGCGAACCGCTGGCTAGGTGTGATCTCTCAATAGGTTGTCCACGGGGGAGCTCCGAGGGATGCTGAGTTTGCGGACTTGGCAACCCAATGAAGGAGACCCCCGTGGACAGTCATCACAATGCCGCGCTCACGCCTCGAGGTCGAGCCCGGATGGTTCGTGCCGTCATCGATCAAGGGCTGAGCTATCGCAAGGCAGCGGAACGCTTCCGTGTTGACCCAAAGACGGTTCAGCGCTGGACGCAGCGCTACCGGCGATACGGCCACAAGGGGGTATACCAGCGATCTTCGCGCCCGAAGTGTCAGCCACGCCGGACACCGAAGCGGATCGTGCGGCAGGTCATTGCGAGGCGCCGACAGCGCTGGACCATGGATCGCATCGCCATGAACATGGGCATCTCCCGGGCAACCGTGTGCAGGATCCTTCAGCGCAATAGGCTCAATCGCCTGAGTGCACTGGAGATCAAACCACCGCCGCAGCGCTATCAGTATGAGAACCCCGGCGACCTGCTCCATCTGGACATCAAACAGCTCGGCCGCTTTGAGCGTGTCGGCCACCGCATCACTGGACGCCGCGTCGGCACATCCCGCGGCGCTGGCTGGGAATATGTGCACGTGGCGATCGATGACTGCTCGCGCATTGCCCACAGCAAGATCCAGGACTCAGAGACCGCCGATGCCGCAGTCGACCACCTATTGGCGGCCGTACGCTATTACCGATCGCTCGGCGTCACGATCCGGCGCGTGCTGACCGACAACGGTGCCTGCTATCGCTCAAAGAAGTTTGCCGCGATGTGCCGCTGTCTGGGTATACGGCACCGGTTTACTCGGCCTTACACGCCGCGCACCAACGGAAAAGCCGAGCGCTTCATCCAGACGGCGCTGCGCGAATGGGCTTATGCCTTCGCCTATACAAACTCTACCGAGCGAGAGCAGCACCTGCCGCGTTGGCTTCACGACTATAACTGGCATCGCCAGCACGGTAGTCTCAATCACCAGACACCGATCAGCACCCTCGGGCTATCTGGGGACAACCTCATGAGACTGCACACCTAGGCGCCGCGTAAAGGCAGCCAGCACGTCCCAACGACGGGCACGTCCCGTCTGGTACTTGTGCTCCAGATAGCCCTCGTCGAACAACGGCGAGACCGTGCAATCGAAACCGGCCTGTTCCAGGTACGGCAGATACTGGAAACTGCGATACCGGCTGCTGGCACCGTTGCGGGGGTATTTGGTCAGAAACAGGAGGCGGGGCCCGGACGTCTTGGCCTCCGGCATTCTCCGAGAGTCTGCTCTCGTCATCCGTCGCTTCCATTGTCGACGGATACAAGCCGGCGATAGATACTCGCATACCGTTTCGCGCCCTGCTCGACAGAGAAGTAATCCTCCGCCGCATGGCGGCAGACACCGGAAGTCACGATCCCGTCATAGCGCTCGAGCAATGCCCGCGCCGCCGCGTCCAGTTCCTCCCCAGCCCGGGCATCTTCCACCACGACGCCCACCTGGTAACGCTCGATCAACCGAGCCAGATCGCCAATGCCGGTATTGCCGACAACCGGCACGCCGGCGGCGAGAAATTCACCGAGCCGGGTCGGGGCCCGGCCGATATCCGGGGCGTAGAACATGACGCCGACATCCATCTTCGCCAGCCGTATCGGCATCTCGTCCGGCGTGGCCGACGCAATATCCACATCCGCCGGATTGACGCCGGCTGCCCGTGCTGCGGCCAGAACCTGGTCGTGGTCGTCCCGGGTGACAATGCTCGCCCGGGCATCGGCCCGATGCCGTTTCAGCGCCAGGAAAAAGGAGAAGAACGCGTCGAGATAGAACCAGCCGCTGGGCAGCGTCCCCATGGTGCCGACCGTGAAAGGGCTGCGCTCCGCCAACGGACGCGGCGAGCCATCACCCCGAGTCCCGGTGAAGCGCTCCACGTCCACACAGGTGGTGATCACCTCGTAGCGATCACGCGGAATCTCCGGGTATATCTCGACCAGATGATCGACCGCGGCTTGCGTCAGGCTGACCACGCTTGCCGCCTTGCGCAACAAGCGACGTTCCACCCACTTCAAACCCCGATAAGTCAACGGGCTTTCATTAAGCCTTTCAGCCGTGACCATCTCGTCCGGCCACAGCGCTCGCATATCGAAGATGAACGGCTTCCCGGTAACTTTGCCACACACCCGGATAATTCATCAGGCGAGAGATAGAGGGATGACGCGACGCTCGATTCCCCTCAAAATCAGTGTTGTGCAGACATTGAGAAAGAAGGAGAGCGCCGCGCCATGGGTGAAACGCTATCGCTGTTCGAGCCGTCGTTCAATGGTTCCGTGCGGGTGGAGACGCGCTCCGAGCGCCTCAGTGGCGATGGCGGTTTCCTGCTGCTGCGCGAAGTCCTCGATGACACCGGCCTCATTGACCACCTCGTCGGGCGGCTGCACGACCCGCGCTGCCCGGAGCGTGTCGTGCATTCACTCCCGGAGCTGCTGCGCGAGGCCGTTGCCATGATCGCTCAGGGCTGGGGTGATCAGAGTGATGCGCAACGGCTGCGCGACGACCCCTTGCTCGCGCTCGCCGGCAGCGACCGGCGTGGTGTGGCGGCCGCCGGCAAGACCCTGGCCTCGCAGTCGACGTTCTCGCGGTTGCTGGACTTGCTCGCGCAGCCCTGCAACCAGGCGGTGATCGACACCGCAGCGCTGGAGCTTGCCACGCGGCGACGGGCCGCAGCCGGTGCGCCGCCGGCGCCTGTGATGACCGTCGATGTCGACGGTCTGCCGCTTGCCGCCCCTGGCGCGCAGGCCGCCGCGTGGATCCCGAAGCTGGTCGCCACGCTGCGCGAGCGTGGTCTCGCTCGGCAGGTGCGCTGCCGGCTCGATGCCGGGTTCACCGACGGCGCCACCCTCGAGGCGCTGGACCAGGCCGGGATCGCCTACCTCGGTCGGCTGCGCGACAATGCCGCGCTGGACCGCCACTTCGACCCGCACCGCCGGCGCGGCCCGGGGCGTCCGGCGGAGCGGCCTCGGGAGTGGACCGAGGAGACGGGATACGGGACCGAGAGCTGGCAGCGCAAACGCCGCGTGGTCATGGTCATCCAAGAGCACCCGGCCGAACTCTTTCGGCGGTGCTTCTACATCGTCACCAATCTGCCCGCCTCGACCCACAGCGGCGAGCAGGTGCTGGCGCTGTACCGCCGCCGCGGCAAGGCCGAGGGGCACATGGGCGAGTTCAAGGACACCATCGGCACCTCGCTGCCGTGCACCTCGCGGGGACGGGCCAGCGAGGCCGAGGTCTTTGCTCGGGCGCAGGCACTGCTGTCGTTGCGGCTGCTCGCCTATGAGCTGCTGCACGTGCTGCGCGCCCAAATGGAGGCGGCCACCGGCCGTGGCTGGAGCCTGCGGCGGCTGCGCGAGCGCGTGCTCAAGGCCGCCGCCCGCGTCCAGCGCCATGCACGCCGGCTGCATGTGATCCTGGAGCGTCGCGCCGCCACGCTGTGGCGCAAGCTCCTGGGGCGGCGTCACCGATGGCGACTGGCCGCATGACGGCGTCCGGTTCACCGCAAAAAGCCATCCTCGACGCGCTGGAACACTTCGGCGATGGGGGCGCTCGTCTGCAGCGTGGCCAACCGGCTTCGAGAGCCCCTTTTAAGGCCGCTCATGCGGGCCTCGCACCCGGTTCGGAACCGTTGAACCCGCCACCGGCTGCATCAACGAAGGCGATCGGCTCATGAACAGTCAGTCAGCCAGGCCGAATCATTGGCTGGTGCATTAGGCGGGACACAACCACGCGCCAATGGCCGGGATGTAGCTGCGGCAGTGAACGAGCTGCACATCGCGGCGTGCCGAATAACGCAAGCTCAACCACAGCAAGATCATAAGATCCCAAACGGTGGCCATCAAACGTGGACGGTGATGGTACATTTGCGGCCTCCAATTTATGCCAAGATCGACACATTCGGCATGGAGCTCCCGGTTCGCATTAGTGTCCGCCATGGTCCCGGGCTTTTCGAAGCTCAGGAGTGTAAACGTAAACTCGCCGCCAAGCCGCGATAGGTAACTCAGCACCTGGGAACGCCCCAGCGGTTCGAGCATGCCGGTATAGGACAGGTACAGAACGCCTTTTTTGCTACTCGAATTCGACGGCATTGAACTCACGTCTGCGTGCTCACGGTACTGTTCACTCAAGATTCCCTTCCTAAATTCAACCAATACCTGCAACTCCAGGTCATGCAACGGGTCGACCCTGATGGATCAGCCCGACAAACGATTCGATGACCGGCCTCAGCCATTCCACGAGCGCGATATGGGGCCTCTGTGACGCTTTAAACAGAAGCGACTACTTCATTAAAATGGGGGGTACGCTCGCGCTTCCTTATCATGGGGGGCTCAGAGAGCTCCCACCTTGGCAAGAAGCCTTTCCGCCATTGATTCTGGATTCTCGCCATCTGCGACATGAAGCAGTGCCTCGCCGATCACAGCTTCACCTTTCTGAGCGATAAACGCCGAAATAGCTCGCCTGTTCGTTGGAACCATCGTCGTTTGACCTCGACTACACCATAGACCCAGGTAGCGTCTCAATTGATTTCTTATCCCCAGTTTGGCGTCTATAGAAGCAGTTGCGCGATTTTGCCGTGCTCTATAACGCTCCCTCCTGATGCTATCGTCAACGACGAGGTTTACCACTAGCACGGGCACACCGCGCCACTGAATTTGCGTTAGCACTTGCTTAGCATACTCCCACCAAACAGCTCGTTCCCGATACGTGATACATCGTGTGTCTCGTAATGTACGGATAGGCCCTTCATCCAGTACGAAAAAGCCTTCACTTAGGCACTCCATAGCCCGAAGTCCGGATTCAACGGATGAACATTTCCGAGCCAAACTCAGTGTCTCTTTTAATCCCAAACCCCACAAAATGCTGAACCGAAACGCTACCGCGTAACCACGAATTCGCCCCACCACATTCCTTGCTTCTGGTATTCTAATTACGTCAACGCCGTGCACACTCTGTAACACCCTCGAAACAGTCGTTTTTCCAGTTCCACCAGGTCCAACCAGTTCAATGATTTTTACTTTTCTAGTCGCCAAAAGTCTGCCTTCAGAAAGTTCATTCACACCTTACCCCGGATAATTCATCAGCCTCAGCCTGAAATGGGTAGGCGTGCCCCCTTGCATCCTTTAGACTCAGTAGCTTGAAAGAGAAACAGACCTAAACCCGGGTAATTCACCAGACCGCTCGATCAGCCCCACAACCGACCCAAGCAAGTTGATCGCAGCGGCGTGAGCGTTGTTCGAGGGCCGGCAAGGCTGGTTTCCGGCCTTCTCGGCCCCTTTCCGAGGGGCTGATTGACCCGATGTTAGCCGGTTTTTGGGGCGCGGGGCGAGCGGCCCTGTGGCGCTGCCTCGGCACCCTGGTTTGTGTCGACTCTGTCTGTCCCGCGGGCGTCTATCCCGGTGGCGGCCAGGCCATGCGGGCCAGAGACGGCATCAGTTTTCGCCAGAGCGGCAGGGCCGGGCGGGCGATGACAAAGTGCAGCCGCCGGCCAGTGCGCTGGACGCGGGCGGCCACCTTCAGCACCCGCTCGCGCAGTCGGCGCAGGCTCCAGCCCTCGCCGGTGAGCGTCTCCAGGCGGGCCCGGAGGATGTGCATCAGTTCAAAGGCCAGCAGGCGCAGCGAGAGCAGGGCCTGGCTGCGCGCCCGGACGGTGTCGTCATCGGCCACGCCTCGGGAGGTGGGCGGCAGCGACGTGCCGATGACGTCCTTGAATTCGCCCATGTGGCCCTCGGCCTTGCCGCGTTTGCGGTAGTGGGCCAGCACCCGGGTCGGTGGCCAGTCCAGATTGGTGACCAGGAAGAAGCAGCGCCGGAAGTAGTGGCCGGGCTCTTCCTGGACCACCATCAGCACTCGCCGCTCTCGGGACCAGGAGCCCGCCCGGTAGGTGGTCTCCACCACCCACTCCCGGGGCTTCTCCGCCGGGCGGCCGGGGCCGCGCACCAGATGGGGCTGGGCCAGGCGCTGGAGGACCGGGTTCTCGCGCAGCCGGCCCAGGTAGCCGATGGCCCGGCTGTCCAGCGCCTCCAGGGTGGTGCCGTCGGTGAAGCCGGCGTCCATGCGCACCACGGCGCGCTGACAGAGGTGCTGCTCGGCCTCCGCGACCAGTGCCGGGACCCAGTGGGCCGCCTCCGCCGCCGGGCCGGCGTTGCCGTCGCGCCGAGACCGGCGAGCATATCGCCGGTCTCGGCGCAGGAGGCGATGAGCGGGTAGTGCATGCGCGCCCGGTAATCCCCCCGAAAAATGATCGAGGTGATAAGTGGAATTTTGTACCCTAGTAAAGACAGGAGATTCCACATGCGTAAATCACGATTCACCGACAGCCAGATCATGGCGGTGCTCAAGCGGGCTGAAGCCGGGGTCAAGGTCCCGGACCTCTGCCGCGAGCACGGCATCAGCAGTGCGACGTTCTATAAGTGGCGCTCTAGGTTTGGCGGCATGGACACCTCGATGATGAAGCGGCTCAAGGAGCTCGAGGACGAGAACCGGCGCTTGAAGAAGATGTATGCCGAGGAGCGGCTTAAGTCGGATCTGCGTCAGGAGGCCCTTGAGGGAAAGTGGTAAGGCCATCTCATCGCCGTGAGATGGCCAGAAAGGCAGTCGCCGCCGGTCGCTGTAGCGTTCGACTGGCCTGCTGCACCTTTTCCATCAGCGAGACCTGTTATCGGTATCGGGCAAAGCTCAAACATGAGAATGCAGTGATTGCCGATTGGCTGGTGCGTCTAACGCACAATCACCGCAACTGGGGCTTTGGGCTGTGCTACCTATACCTTCGCAACGTCAAAGGCTTCCGCTGGAACCACAAGCGCGTGTATCGCATTTACCGATCGCTTGAGCTCAACCTGCGCATCAAGCCAAAGAAACGCTTGATCCGTGAAAAGCCCGAGCCACTTGCTGTCCCAGAGGCCGTGAACCAGAACTGGTCGATGGACTTTATGCACGACCAGCTATCGGATGGACGAACCTACCGGCTGTTCAACGTCATCGATGACTACAACCGTGAAGGCCTGACCATCGATGCGGACTTCTCGCTACCGGCTGAACGAGTCATCCGCTCCCTAGAGCAGCTCATTGAGTGGCGAGGCAAGCCACAGGCTATTCGCTGCGACAACGGTCCGGAACACGTCCGCCTCATTCCACCTCTCCGTTATGACTGGCTGAGCCAATATCTGTTCGAATCAATCGCTGAGGCCCAGGACTTTGCCACCCGGTGGCTGTGGACTTACAACAATGAACGCCCGAATATGGCACTCGGCGGCATAACCCCGAAACAGAAGGTGGCCATGGCGGCCTGACGAGCTCTACTTATCGCCCCGGTTATAAATGGGGGGATTACCGTATGGCTACTCGTGGCCCGAAGGCCACCCGAGGATGGGTCAAAATTGTTGTCCGCAGGAGGGGCAGCCTAGATGGCCTTCAACATGCTCCAGGGCCATGTCGGCATACATCTTCTTCAACCGGTTGTTCTCGGGCTCCAACTCCTTCAGGCGCTTCAGATCCGAGGCTTCGAGCCCGCCATACTTCGACTTCCACTAATAGAAGCAGGCCGTGCTGATGCCATGCTCCCGGCAAAGATCCTTCACCTTACGGCCGTTCTCGGCCTCCTTGAGGATCGAGACGATCTGGCTCTCACTGAAACGGGAGTTCCTCATTGCCACTTATTCCATCGCTTACGCTCAATGATGGCGGAAGTGCCTACTCATGACCTGTCCGCAATCTGGAGGAGGCAATGTACGGTCTGAATAAACCAACAAACCTGATTATTATATGCAAGGCTGGTCTGGCGGAACGTAATTGAAAGCTTCCTCTAAACAATGTGAGAAATAATCTGAAAACAGTTCAAGAGTGTGTTCGGTTCGTGCTTTCTTCGATGCATTTCTACCGAGAGTGCGTATGAGCTCCGGCTTCGTCGTCAGTTCTTTCAGTGAGCTTGCAAGGGCACTAGCCTCGGGATTGATTCGTCGTCCGATGCTTTCGTTTACAATTTTGTATGTCTCACCAACATCAGTAGCAACAATACAGCATTCACAAGCCATCGCTTCTAAGAGTGCTTGGGAAGGATAGTTCTCTTCCTGCAGCGATAAAAATATTTTAGCACGCGCCATGGCATCAACTGCGTCCTCAGCTTGATAAATCCACACAGAAGTTTTGCGCAACTTCAAACATCTTTGCCTGATGTATGATTCCAACGGCCCCCAGCCACAGAAATGCACGCTTAGCCTAGATGGCAGATCAGAACCTTCCAGAATCTCAAACGCGTCGATGGCTAAATCGAACCCTTTTATAGGGACGAAACGTCCCGCCATACATATATCGATATCTTTAACTGTCGCTTTTTTCTCTCGGTAATCCGTGAAGGAGCAGGGGGCCGTCTGCAATTTGCAGCCCTCATTGTCTGGCAGAAAACCGCGTATGGAATTAGCGATAGATGGAGACAGACAATCACAAAATTTTGCTCTTCGGAGACAAAACTGGATAATTCTGTTTCGTGCAGCACTGTTATTTGCCCGGCGCGACGTGACATAACCATACAGCGCAAAACTGAATGTTACCGTAAACGGCTTTATTAGTAGCATGAAAAGGTGAGTAAAATTGGGAGTCCCCATCAAATGCATATGCTTGATTTGATGCTGCTTCAAAATACGCCGCAAATGGAAAAGTTTTTTTACCCTGTAGAAAAACCCCACCACGCCTTTTTTACCGTCGGATGAGGGAGAAACAAGGACATTTTGATCGTCTTCGCTAACGATTCCTAAGCGCTGGAGTGATTCTAGGCCATTTTTCGTAGTCAATAGAAAAAAAGAGCCATCTCGTTGACGCAAATGGCTGTAAAGACGGGCATAACGCCGCTCCGCACCACCAAATGATGTCGAATTAGGCCCGAATAACAGGATACGCAGGTTTTGATTTTTTCTTCTGCTCATTTTTTAAATACCTCGCGCAGCAACGGGTGACTGCCTTTAAAGAATTCGGTCCGACAGAAGATAGCGCGTAATAAAAACCTGTTAGCTTTCACAACTGGGCAAGAGATCAGTAAAAGCCTCGCACGGCCTGAATATCCAAATCAGTTGAAATTGCTATAAATTTCTGAAAATCTCTTAAAGTCCAGTCTTACTTGTTCGCAAGAGGCCGAGGTTTTTTGCGAGTTTGACAACCTCAATGCTATTTAATATTCCGTTTCTGCCAAAGCTTGCCTTCCGTCGCCTCGTCAATTAGATTTTCGTTAAATGCCCACAAGTTTTGTGTATCAAAATAGCTCCATTTCAACAAATTAAATAGGCACTTAAAACGGCCCCGCTATCGTAGCCAATGGGATGGAGTCCACCCAACTTATCTCGTAGATATGAGCTAGATCTTTGATGAAGAGCGGAACCATGGCCATTGCTCATGTCGGTGTTGATGAACCCCGAACTGAACTGCCGTCTCTTCTGTCCCAGCGGACACCTCCGCCTTTCCATGATGAAGCTTTTCAGGTGTGTCCGCAGTTATGGGGTAGAAACCACGGATTGTTTGCATCTGTATCGCACTTATACGAATGGTCTGAACTGCAATAGCCTTTGGCGGCGAAGCCACTTATGGGCTGGATCGCTCTGTGCTGGTGCAGACCTTACCAATCCGATTAATTACCTCTTCCGGCAACCCCCTACTCATCGGCAGGCTCAAGCCCTCGCTAGCCACCTGCTCGGCCACCGGAAAATCCCCCGCTCGATAACCCAGCGCTGCAAACACCGGCTGCAGATGCAGCGGCACGGCGTAGTAGCTCACCGACGGGATCCCTTCGGCCTGCAAGCGCTCGCGCAGCGTATCGCGCTCCGGCGAGAGCACCGTGTACTGCGCCCAGACGGAGGTGTTTTCAGGCGCCACGGTGGGGGTGGTGAGCGGCGCATTGCTCAGAGCTGCGGTGTAGCGCGCGGCGACTGCTTGGCGCTGGGCGATTTCCTGGTCAAAGACCTCCAGCTTCGCCAGCAAGATCGCCGCCTGCAGGGTGTCAAGCCGGCCGTTGAGGCCAAGGATTGGGTGATCATGTTTTTTGGCCTGCCCATGATTGCGGATCTGGCGCATGCGTTGGGCAAGCTCAGCATCGTTCGTAAACACCGCCCCGCCATCGCCGTAACAGCCCAGTGGCTTGCTGGGGAAAAATGACGTACAACCAATGGTGCCTAAACCGCCGGAGCGCTGGCCCTGATGGGTGCCCCCCAAGCTTTGTGCGGCATCCTCAATCACCGGCAAGCCATGCCGCTCGGCAATGGCGTTAATGGCGCTCATGTTGGCGGGCTGGCCGTAGATGCCGACCGGCATAATGGCCCGGGTGTTATCAGTGATAGCGGCCTCAATAAGCGCGGGGTCCATATTCCAGGTATCGGGCTCAATATCCACAAACACCGGCTTGGCCCCCACCAGCGCAATCGTCTCGGCGGTGGAAATCCAGGTATAGGGCACCGTAATGACCTCATCGCTCGACCCAATTTCCAGCGCAATCAGCGCAATCTGCAGGGCATCGGTGCCGGAGGCGACGCCTAGG
Organism: Spiribacter sp. 2438; assembly: GCF_009676705.1. Taxonomy (GTDB): domain Bacteria; phylum Pseudomonadota; class Gammaproteobacteria; order Nitrococcales; family Nitrococcaceae; genus Spiribacter. The sequence goes on from NZ_CP046046.1 coordinate 1,819,704, forward strand.
CAATGTTCGACACCGACGAACTGTTCAAGCTTTTCTTCCAGCTCCTGAACTTCAGGCCCAAGAATGTACTGGCCATGCGCCAGCACCCGATCCATGCGCTCGCGAATGCGCGGCTCGAGTGCCTTGAACTGCGATTTCAGATCGATGAACGGAATACTGGGTTGGGTCATTAGGCGGTTCAGTCCAGGGGCTCTAGGGCGTCGCCATCGAGGCGATAGCGCTCGCCCGTCACGGGACACTCCGCTTCAGCATGACCAGTCAGCGGCAGATTCAGGCGCTCACCGTGGCGGCTCATCCAGCCGATGGGCTGGGCGGGCACGCCGGCCATGAGCGCATAGGGCTTGACGTCGTGGGTGATGACCGCGCCGGCGCCGATAAAGCAGTACTCGCCCAGCGTCACACCACAGATGATGGTGGCGTTGGCGCCAATGGTGGCGCCCCGTCGCACCCGCGTCGGCCGGTATTCCGCCTTGCGCGTGACGGCCGAGCGGGGGTTATGCACGTTGGTGAAGACCATGCTCGGGCCGCAGAAGACCTCGTCTTCCAGCACCACGGCGTCGTAGACGCTCACGTTGTTCTGGATCTTGCAACGGTCACCGATCACCACGTCATTGCCCACAAAGACGTTCTGCCCGAGCGAGCAGTCCTCGCCAATGCGCGCGCCCCCGCAGACATGCACCCAGTGCCAGATGCGGGTACCGGTGCCGATCGCAGCACCGGCATCGACAATGGCGGTCTCGTGCGCCTGGTAGCTCATGATCAGGCCGAGGCGACCAGCGGCTGCAGGGCAGGATGGTAATCCCCGGTGGGCGCCCTGGGCTGCGTATCGCGGATCGCCGCTACGGTCTCAATCGCCGGCCGGCTCTCCGCAAGGCTAAAGCCGTTGCCGGCAAGGATTTCCTCGTAAGACCGGGTGTGCAGATCGGTGAACCCGCCGGAGAACTCGATCTCCTCGCCATCCACGGTGATGGAGCGATAGGTGCGCTGACCCTCGGCGCGCACCGCATCGGGCAGATCCTCGCTATCCACCGAGAGGAACCAGCGCACCCGGGCATGCTCGTACTCGAGATACCCGCCCACCTTTGTTTCGGACTGGTAGTGCACGCGATTATCCTGCAGCGCGCCGAACATAAACCCGAGCATATCGAAAAAGTGCACCCCGATATTGGTCGCCACCCCACCGGATTGTTTCACATCGCCCTTCCAGGACTGGAGATACCAGCGCCCGCGCGAGGTGATGTAGGTGAGATCCACCTCGTGCTTGTGCGAGGCGGACTCGCTGGCCACCTGATCGTGCAGCGCGATGATCGCCGGGTGGAGGCGGAGCTGGAGAATGGTGTGCACCTGCCGACCCGTGTCGCGCTCGAGCGCCTCGAGCCCGTCGATGTTCCAGGGGCTCAACACCACCGGCTTCTCGCAGATCGCATCTGCCCCGGAGCGAAGCGCAAAGCGCACGTGCGCGTCGTGGAGGTAGTTCGGCGAGCACACAGAGATGTAGCCCACCTGATTGTCGTGGTTCTCGCGATGGAGGCGATCAAGATGGCGATCGAAGCGCTCGAACTCGGTGAAAAAATGCGCCGCCGGGGCGTAGCTATCGATAATGCCCACCGAGTCGTTGGGATCGAGCGCGGCAATCAGCCGGTTGCCGGTCTCGTTGATGGCTTTCATATGTCGGGGCGCGACAAAGCCGGCCGCGCCAATCAGGGCGAAGTGTTTCATGACTTATTTTGCATTGTGGTTGGCAACTTCCATGTTGGAAAACATTAATCAGGCGCGGGTGCCCGCCATCTTCTGAAATTGGGTGCTTTGGGCCTTGAGCGATTCGAACTGCCCGCTTGCCTCGACCCGGCCGTGGTCGAGCAGCACCACCTGATCGCACCCCGCGACGGTGGAGAGCCGATGCGCGATAAGGATGATGGTCTTCTGATGATGGAGCGCATCGATGGCCTCCATCACCGCCCGTTCGGTGACGGTATCCAGCGCACTGGTGGCCTCATCAAACACGAGGATATCCGGGTCGTGGTAGAGCGCCCGGGCGATCCCGATGCGCTGGCGCTGCCCACCCGATAGGCGAACGCCCCGCTCGCCGACGATGGTGTCATACCCCTGCGGCATCTCTTGGGTCACAAATTCATGGACCTGCGCCATGCGCGCGCAGCGCTTAACCTGCTCGGCATCGATCTGCTCGGGATCAATCCCAAAGGCGATATTCTCGGTCACCGTAGCGTCAGTGAGAAAAATGTCCTGTGGCACATAGCCAAGGGCCGCCTGCCAGGCACGGAGGTTCTTATCGGTGACCTGCACACCATCGACGGTGATCGCGCCCTCAGTGGGCCGGAGCAGGCCCAAGATCACATCCACCAGCGTGGTCTTGCCGGCGCCGGTGCTGCCCACCAGTCCCACGGAGCTGCCCACTGGGATGGTGAGGTTGATATCCGCGAGGGCCGGCTGAGTGGCCTTGGGGTAATGGTAGGTGACCTGATCCAGCGCGATCTCGCGTTTTGGCTGCATCGGCGCCGGTGCGATTTTATGGATTTCGGCGAGCGACGCCCGGCGGTGCAGATCATCGTAGACCGTGTCCACTGCCGCCGAGCCGAATCGCAACTGCGCGATACCCTGATAAACGTTTTGAGCCGCGGGCAGCATGCGATAGCCAGCAAAGGCGTAAAGGCCGAGCACGGGGAGCACGCCGCCGAGGCCGCCGCCACTCACACCGCCGTTCGCGGCCATCAGCACTAGTGTCAGTATAATGATGCCACCAAAACCGATCGCCTCGATCAGGAACTTCGGGACCTGACCCAGTACCTGGCTTGCCGCCTGATGCTTCGCAAATCGCGTCGAAGGGCCGCGAAAGCGCGATAGATAGGCATGCTCGCGGCCGAGGAGCTTCACATCCTTGATACCACCCAACGCTTCGCCGGCGGCGGTGAAACGCTCGGCGTTGGCGCGAACGCGATCCTGCCCGATCCGACCAAGGAAGCGTCGGATCCCGACGTAAATCAGTGCGTAGGCACCGCCGATGAGTGCAGCAACCGCTGTGGCGAGCACGGGATCAATCACTACCAAGAGAATGACAATGGCGAGGAGTACTGTGCCGTGGGCCAGGACGTTCAACGCCGGCCGGATCACCTGGCCTTGGAGCTGCTGGGTCTCGGTCAAGATGCTCTTCGACATATCCCCGCTGTGGCGATCCAGGAAATACGCGTAGGGCTGGCGCAGATAGGTCTCGAGTAATCGCTCACTCAGCGAATGCATCCGCATCCACGCCCAGCGGTTCATCGCATAGAGCGTTACGGCCCGAAAAACTGCCGAGATAATGATCAGCGCAAACGCCCCAATCCCTAACGCCATCAAAAACGCATCCACGCTCGCGAACCCACCCCACTCATAGGCGGCGGCAAGCACCGGATTGGTCTCCACGATCCCCGGATTGCCGAGCACCGAAAGGAACGGCATGACCGAAGCGACGCCGGCGGTCTCGAGCACGGCCATGCCAACGGCCATCATCAAGACGATGGCGCCGCGGCGCTTCTCTCGGCGGGTGAAGAGGCTTAGGAGTTTTTTGATCAAAGCGGTGCTGCGGGCCTTATCGGCGGTGGATTTTTGCGGCGGGCCGGCTTTCGCGAGGCGGCTTTTGGCGGTGAAACTTCCGCTTTGGACCGGAGTTTTCCGTTAAACCCACTATGAGCCAAACCAGGGGGAATCCCCCTCCCCTAATCGGAACGCCCCGCTCTTGAGACGGCAACCCCCACCCCTGAGTCACCTCAAAACGGCCTCAAACCGCCCCAGAGTGGCTCGCCCGGGCGTTTACGTGAGTTGCGCCGAACATTTTTTCCTGGCCCCATCACTGCCGCCCCTCGCTGATCCACTCGCTTAGGTCCGTACGCGAGACACTACTAATAGTGACCATTCACGCCTTAATTAATCGTGTGGGTACGCAGCCAATCAAGCAGGCTTCTGTAATCCAGGGCATCGCGTTGGTAAAGGTCCAAGAGGAAATGCTGGGCTTCCGCATCGCTAGCCGTTAACTCAACGTCGTTGATACTGAGGAAAACATAAGCCGCAGCGAAAGCAACGCGTTTGTTGCCATCGAAAAATGGATGGTTTTGCGACAGGCTCTCCCATAGTGCTGCTGCCTGTTCGATGACAGAGTCATAATAGCCGGTCTGTGGACGAAAAAGCGCAGCCTCCAGCAGGCCAGGATCGCGTAATCCGTTGATGCCACCGAATCGATCGATTTGCTCAGCATGGATGAACAATACATCCTCCAAGCGCAGATATTCGATCGCCACTATTCAGCCAGTTTTTTGTAAAGACCTGCGTAGCGCTCCGTGCTCTTGACGTAAGCATCCAGCACACGTTGACGCGGGGCTAAGCCACTCTGCCTCGATTCAAGATGCTCACGCAGAGCATCCTCGACAACCGCTTGAATCTGTCGGCCCTCAGTTTCCGCAAGTTTCCGAACCGCTTGGAGTAAATTGACGTCTACTTGGGTTGCAAATTTTTGGCGTGAAATCGCACTCATAGCTGGTTCCCTAAATCTGTCATGAATCTTCATGATACGTCATGACAAAGTGCAATCTCAAGGAAGCTCTAGGCCACGCCAGAAGGCCTCGGCGCTTACTACCTCGTCCTCACCCCGACGGAGTCGCTCAAGCCCCTGTTCAGCGAGCTAGATGTCCTCAAGATCATCCAGATGGCCTTCGATCGCCTCACGGATGTAATAGGTCACCGTGCGTCCGGTCTGCGCGGATAGCACCTGCAGACGCTGATAGGTTTCATCCGACAGGCGGACGGCTGTCTGCTTACTCATAACCTTCTGTCGTGGGTCTTGGTATGTGTGTAAACCCCCACACGATCAGGGCCATAAAAACCACGGGGCGATGTAATCATCAAACTTAGTCCCACTCAGCGCTCGTCACGCTCTTCCCGGATCAGCTCCTCCGAGGGGCGCTGCAACCGCGCCATGCGCTGGCGCAATCAGCTTGAACCCCTGCCGGCCAGGAATTTTTCAATCGTAGCCTTATCGCCCCACTCATGGGCGCCCAACATGCGAATCATTGCGACCGATGTTGCCTCGAGCTCGCTCGCAAAAGCATGGCCGCTTTCTAGCGCATCTGACAGAACTGAGGGGCTCTCAATGTACTCATGAACCATTTGATCGCGTAACCGCCGGACAACCATCCACTGCTCAGCCGAGCTCACCAGACCCAGCTTTTCAGCTCGATCAAGGTTATCGATCACGGCCCCCACGGGCTCACCCAGGGCATCGAGCAGTTCAGGCAGCAGCCGATTACCAAGCGTGTCTTGGAGTCGGCCGAAACGGCTTACAAAGGCGTCTACCTGTTCCGAATCTTCTATGTCATCGGTCAGACGTTGTGCGCGCTCAGGCGTCATTGGCTGACTGAATACGCGGCCATTAGTTATCAGAAGATGATCGGTCTCTTTGATGATCACCCGACTTAAAAACGCTAACCGTGCTCGCTGGGCGGGATCAGTCACAACAGCGTAACGCCTTCTTGTGCGGCGATTTCGTGAACTGGCGTTGTTGTCAGGTTCGGGGCAGATAGCACAACATCAACCGAGCGGCCGTGCATATGGCGGCTGATCTTCGCTGATAGCTGCGCCGAGAGCATTGCAGGACGCTCAACCGCCTCGGGCAAAACGACCAACAGATCCACATCACCGCCACGCGCGGCATCATCCAGACGCGACCCAAAGAGTTGGACAGTCGCGTCATCTCCGCAGACCGTAGACACTACCTGACGAATGGCAGCGACTTGCTGATCCGTCAGCCTCATCGCTCCTGCGCCTGCGCATCAGGGGTCACACGCCGGCGCAATTCCTCGATCTCCGCCTGCAGTGCCTCGTACTCCGCCTCTTTCCGGCGCAGGAACTGCCAAGTCATGCGGGTTTTCTCCTCAATACCCTGGGGCGTGAGCAGATAGGCGTAGCGCATCTTGCGCGGGTTGTGCTGAAAGTTCTGAAGCTTCACAAGTCCCTTGTCCATCAGCGCGCGCAGACAATAATTCGTTTTACCGAGGCTAACACCCAGCTCGCGAGCCAAGGCGCGCTGGCTGAGATTGGGATCGGTTTCAAGAGCTTGGAGCGCGCGCAGGGCCAGCGCTTCATCAAGTGATGCGGTCGTATTAGTCACTGTTTTTACTGACTTTTTAAGTATGAAGGCAAGCAGCTAGGCACGCTACCGCCGAGTCGCACTCATCGGAATTTCGAGGCAACTGTTCAAAGTGTGAACGAAATCACAGGCTCGGGTCAATGAAGTCGCCCCAAACCGCGACCGCCTTCACAGCCCTGACTAAGCCGGGCGGCCTACACTCCGGGATATGGCGTCTTTCGTGGTCCGCCCCAACGGCATCCTGCAGTACGACATCTGCATTCGCGGCAAGCGCTTTCGCGAAGGCACCGGCTTGCCCGATACGCCAGCCAACCGCCAGCGCATGCGCAAGAACATCCGTCGACTGAACGCCGAGCTTGAGACCGGGGCATTCAGCTACGCGGCCTGGTTTCCCGACAGCAAGAAGATCGAGGCCGCCGAGCGCCTGCTCCGCGAGGATCGCAGTGATGACCCGGGCCAGCGCTTCGCCCCCTACGCCTGGGGCTGGTATGCGATGTGTAAAGGCGACTGGAAGCCGGCCTACCGAACGCGGGTGGCGCACAACCTGCGCGGGCATATTGTCCCGGCGCTCGGCGACTACCCGATGGACCAGATTGATGAGCGCGCCCTGCGACTGTTCCGACAGGGGTTAATGGAAGCCACCCGACCCGACGGACGGCGCCAGTACAGCAACAGCCGCATTACCAATCTGATGGCGCATATCTCGGCGATTCTGAACCTGGCCGAGCGCGAACTCGGGATTAAAAACCCGATGAAACACCTGCCAGCGCTACCCAATGACCGCAAGGACCCCCAGCCGCTCACCGTCGAGCAGGTGCATGCCTTCTTGAAGGCTGTTGACCCGCGCATGCGCCTGTATTTCGAGGTGCGCTTCTACACGGGGCTTCGCACCGGTGAGGTCAACGGCCTGCGCCTGCGCGACCTGGACCTGCCCCGCCATCGCCTGCGGATTCGGGTGGCGCTCACCGATGGCATGCTGCAGAGGCTCAAGACTAGGCGCTCGCGCCGGAACATCCAGCTCTCCTCTCGCCTCAGTGATGCGCTGGCGGATTACGTGGGCACCCACCATGGCCCCGAGATGCTGGCGCTCTTACGTGGGGGTGTGCCGGAGCAACCAGAGCGCGCTGACGCTGAGGGCCTTACGGTGCGTGAGGCGGCCGGTGACTCGTCTGACCCGCAGGATCCCCGTGACTTTGCGAACAACCCGCACCTGGTGACCCCTGATGCGAGTCAGCCTGAGACGCCCCTCGATGCCCTGCTGTTCACCGACGCCGAAAACCAGCCACTGGATCCGGCTCGGGTCTCTAAAGAATTCTGGCTACCTACGCTGAAAAAGCTGGGCCTGGAGCGCCGGCGCGTCTACGAGACCCGGCACACGGCGGCCGTATTGCATCTAGCGGCGGGTGAGAACCCGCTATTCGTCTCGCGCCTCCTGGGCCATGCCGACTCGGCCATGCTCTTTGATGTCTACGCGCCGTTTGTCCCCAACATCATGGGCCGGGACGGTGAAGCGTTCGAGGCGTTAATGGCGCGTTAGTCGGGCCTAATTGCTCATGAACCGCTTTTCCGGCAAAATTTCCGGAAATAATCGGAGGTCGCGATGACAGCACAGCATTCACCCACCACACAGTGGCGCAAGCGTCGAGCCGCGCTCGGATTTGTCCGAGTGGAAGTGGAGGTGCGCAAAGAAGACGCCCCGCTTATCCGTGCGATGGCGACTGCCCTCGGCGACCCGGCCCGGAATGCAGGCGTCCGCGAGCGCCTGAAGGCAGAGCTTCTCGGTGAGCCTGGGAAGCGTTTCAAGCATTTGCTCGAATCCGCCCCACTCGAAGGGATCGAACTCGACCGGCAGAGGGATGTTGGACGGGACGTCGATCTGTGAGTTACCTGATCGATACCAATGTCATATCCGAGGTGCGCAAAGGGCGCAATGCACATCCCGCGGTGGCGCATTGGTGGGAGGGCGTCGAGGACAAAGCGCTTTGGCTCAGCGCTCTAGTGATTGGCGAGATCCGTCAAGGCGTTGAACGCGCTCGCCGCCGTGACCCTCACCAAGCCCAAGCGCTAGAGGCATGGCTTCAGGCAGTGACCACCGAGTTCAACGACCGAGTTTTGCCCGTGAATTCGGACGTCGCCGAGACATGGGGGCGGCTGAATGGCTCAAGGCCCCTGCCGGTGATCGATGCACTGCTTGCCGCCACCGCGCTCGTCAACGATCTGACCCTGGTCACACGCAATGTCGAGGATATCGAGGGCACCGGTGTTGCCGTTCTAAACCCCTGGATTCACCGGTCAATGGGTGCTTGACACCCGTGCCCCCTAGGCCCGCACCAGCGAGGCCTCGGGGAAAACCATCGTCTGCGGCTGTTTCATGATCTCGAGCAGCAGCATGACGCGGTCTTCACCGCGCCGGGCGTGAAAGAGCCCCTCGTGACCGGCGAAAGGGCCTTCCTTAATCATCAGCCGGTCACCCTTTTGGTAATCCGGCGCCGGGGTGGGAATGCAGCCGACCTCGTCGATGTTCTCGCGCAGGCAGTCCACCACGCAGTCCGGTACCGCCGGCACCCAGTCGCCCCAGCGCACCAAACCCGCCACGCCCCGCGTCGAGCGGATCGGCGCCCAGTTCTGCGCGACATCATCCAGGTGAACGAACAGATAACGGGGAAAGAGCGACTCAATGAGGGTGGTCATCTTGCCCTGACGCTTGCGCCGGACGCGGTGTTTGGGGCGGAAGACTTCAAAGGCCTGTCGATCCAGGTGAAGTTCGGCGCGCTCGTCTTCGCGCGGTTTACAGTAGATCGCGTACCAGTGCTTCACGTCGACCCCCAACTCCTGCTGTTCATCCATTGAACACCCGCAGGAGTGTGCCGCGGAGGGCGGACAGGGACAAGCCCCGGTTAGCGATGATTTTTGCCGACAGCGACTCCACGGGGCGCTGGCACCGCCCCCGGGCCGGCGGTATGGTACCCCCCATGAAAATCCTGGTCACCGGCGCGGCCGGCTTTATCGGCTATCACACCTGTCAGGTTCTGCTGGCCCGCGGCGACACCGTGGTGGGTCTGGATAACGTCAACGATTACTACGACCCCATCCTCAAGGAGGCCCGGCTGGCTCAGCTTGAGGCGTTGCCCGGCGCGGCGCAGCGGTTCCAGTTTTACCGCCTGGATCTGGCGGACACCGCCGGCATGCAGCGGCTGTTTGCCAGCGAGTCGGTGGACCGGGTCATCCATCTGGCCGCCCAGGCCGGGGTGCGTTACTCCCTGGACAATCCCCAGGCCTATGTAGACAGCAACGTCACCGGCTTTCTCAATGTGCTCGAGGGCTGCCGGCACCAGAACGTGGAGCATCTGACCTACGCCTCCACCAGTTCGGTGTACGGCGCCAACACCCACATGCCCTTCACCGAGCACGAGCCGGCGGATCATCCCCTGGCCATTTACGGCGCCACCAAGCGGGCCAATGAGCTCATGGCCCACAGCTACGCCCATCTGTTCGGCCTGCCCTGCACCGGGCTGCGGTTTTTCACGGTCTATGGCCCCTGGGGCCGGCCGGACATGGCGCTGTTTCTGTTCACCCGCAAAATCCTGGCCGGCGAGCCCATCCCGGTGTTCAACCACGGCCATCACCAGCGGGACTTCACCTTTGTGGAGGACATTGTCGAAGGCGTGGTGCGGGCCAGTGACCACATCGCCACCGGCAACCCCCACTGGGACAGCAACCGCCCGGACCCCGCCACCAGCGCCGCCCCCTGGCGGTTGTTCAACATCGGCAACAACCAGCCGGTGCAGCTGCTGGACTATATTCGGGTGCTGGAGCGCTGCCTGGGGCGGGAGGCCAAGATGGAGATGCTGCCGCTACAGGCCGGCGACGTGCCGGACACCTGGGCCAGCGCCGACGACCTGCAGCAGGCGGTGGGCTATCAGCCGTCCACTCCGGTGGAAACCGGCGTGCGGCGGTTCGTGGACTGGTATCGGGCGTATTACCAGGTCTAGGACCGGGCCCGGCGGCTCTGGTCCACCAGCTGCAGCGCCGGGCGCTCTGGCAACGACTCCGTGGAAGCGTTCGGCGCCATCGGCCCCCGGGACTGGCGGTCGGCGGCGTCCCGGGCATCCAGCGCCGCCATCACCCCCAGGGCCAGCACCCCGGTCACAATCAGACCGTTGATCGGGCTGATCACCACCGGCGCCAGAGCCATGAGCGCCAGCACGCTCCACAGCGCCCCATGGGCCACCACCCCCTGGGCCAGGGGCCAGGCCTGGCTGCTGACCGCCCGCCGTATGCCCCGCATCCAGGCCCATAGCAGCGCCGCCAGCAGCGCCAGCGCCGGCAGGCCGCCGGTGAGCGCCAGGGCGGCGTAGGCGGAGCGGGTGCCCGGCAGGTCCGGGGAGACCCCCCAGCCAACGGGGGCCGGGTTGGCGCCGCTGGCCCCGGCTTGAGCGCCGGCCGCTTCGGTCACGGCGGGGCGGCCATAACCCCCGAAGGGCCGGGCGGCGATGCCCTGGGCCGCCAGGGACCAGTCCTCCATGCGCGCCGCCACCGCCGGGAAGCGGGACTCCGCCATGCTCGGCGCTCCCCCCAGATGCAGCAGGGCGGCCTGCACCGGACTCAGGTACTGCTCATCCAGCGAGACCCCCGGCGGCTTGAAGGTGTTGGCAAACAGGCTGCCCAGCAGCGCCGTCATCACCACCGCCGCCGCCAGGCCGCCGGCGAGCCGAGCGCCGTGGCGGTGCACCAGCGCCGCAATCACCATGGCCACCAGCCCCACCACGCCCGCCAGCACCGCGCTCTGCAGCTGCAGGCCGATGAGCAGCACCAGCACCGTCACCGTGCCCACCATCGACAGCAGCAACCCGGCCCGGGCCCGCCACTGGCGCCGGTAGGCCACGGCGATGGACACCCCACCCCCCAGCAGCACCATCAGCATCAGGGTGAGCAACAGCCCCCCGGTGCGCACATCGCCCCAATAAGCCGGCGTCCGAAAATACCCCGCCTCGATCATGCCCCAGTCCACCGTGGCCACCCAGCCGCCCAGGAGCACCACCGCCGCCAGCGTGAACAGCGGCAGGGCGTGATGCCGAAACCGCGCCAGCCACCAGCCCACCGGCAGTGCCAGCACCCCGCTGAGCCACACCATGGGCAGCCACGCCGCGGCATCCGGCGCCGGCCGCAGCCACACCGCCAGGGTGATCCAGACCCCCAGCCCCAGGGCCAGGGGCGTGATGGTCAGGCCCCGCAACGCGCCCACCACCGCCCGGGCATGGGCAAGGGTGGCCACCACCAGCAGCCCCCCGGCGGCCAGCAACAACGGCGACCATCCCAGCGGCACCGCCACGGCGAGCCCATAGAGCCCGCCCAGCGCCATCCGGTCGGTGTGCGGCGAGCGATGCTCATCCGCCTCGGCCAACCAGACGCGAAGACGCTTGAGACCCCGGATGCTTCGCCAGGCGTAGCGAACAAAGAAGTAATGACCCATCGTCACCATCACCAGCAGCCCGGCCAGCAGCACATCGGGTACGCCGATGAGCGAGGCGGACAGCCCGGCCAGCCCCAGAGCCAGGGTGAGCCCCGCGTAGACCATGGCGCACTGACCCACGCTAAAGCCCGCCCGGCCCAGAATGTGATGGAGATGATTGCGGTCGGGGTGGAACGGGTTCTGGCCCCGCAGGATCCGGCGGATCATCAGGCTGAGGGTGTCCACCACCGGCAGCACCAGAATCCAGGCGATGCCCAGCGGCGACACCGCCGCCCCGGGCCGCTGCGAGACATCAATGGCGAGCCAGACAATCGCCAGGCCCAGCATCAGGCTGCCGGCATCCCCCAGAAACACACTGGCCCGGCGGCGCAGCGGCGAGCGCAGGTTGAACACCAGAAACCCCAGCACCGCTGCCAGCAGCGTCCCGGCCAGCAGCGCCACCTCCGGCGCCGCCGCCAGCACCGCCGCCACCGCCAGCAACCCCAGCATCACCACCGCGGTGCTGCCGGCGAGGCCGTCCACCCCGTCGATCATGTTGAAGGCGTTCACAAACCCCACCAGGGCCAGCAGGGTGAACGGCAGAATCAGCGGGCCGAGGCCGGCGGTGGCGCCGCTGGGCCACGTACCGAGGGCCGCCAGCTCCACCCCGCCCCAGACCATGGCGGCCACTGCCACCAGCCCCTGCACCAGGAACTTGGGCCCGCTGGCAAGCCCCCGGGCATCATCCACCAGCCCCGCCAGCAGCAGCACCGCCATGCCCGCGGCCAGCGGCCACCAGTCCACCAGCGCGGGCTGCGCCGCGATCAGCCAGGGCACCGACAGCGCGAACGCGATCCCAATGCCGACACCACCCACCACCGGGGTGGGCCGCTGATGGGCCTTGCGCCCCCCGGGCCGATCCATCAGCCCCAGCCGCGGCGCCCAGCGCTGCAGCACCCGAATCGCCACCAGCGCCAACACCAGGGCGGTCAGAAAAGACGGCACCAGGGCCCCCAGCTCAAAATCCATTCAGCCGCTCGTCCATCCGTGACCGTGCGATGGGCCGAGTATCCGACAAAACCCGACGGCCGGTCGACCTGCGGGCGGACGGATTGCGTCACTGGTTGTCGGTATTTGGTTTGCCCGGTCATGTGGTGAATAATCGTTTTTTTTATTAACGTTATCCAACGTTATTGAAGGAAGCCGTTTTTAATGGACGAAAACCGCCGCGACGGAGTCGGGCCTGGTCACGGCTACGGATATGGGCCGCCAATGGGGCCCGCTGATGACGAAATCAGTCTCTACGACATTTGGGAAACCCTGCGGCGGCGTCGATGGCTGGTGCTGCTGGGTCTGGCGGTGACTCTGGTGGTTGCCGGCGGCTATGCCGCCACCCAGACGCCCATGCATCGGGTCAGCGCCCTGATCGAGGTGGGCCAGGTTCCGGGGAATGATGGCGCCCTCGCGCCCCTGGAGGCGCCCGGTACGGTGGTCACGCGGCTGGAGCGGATTCTGATCCCGGCGGCTGTTGAAGGCGCTGGAGGCATCGGGGCTGCCGAGTCCGCCGGGGCTGCCGAGGCTGCCGAGTCCGTCGAGGCCGCCGGGGCCGTCGAGGCCGCCGGGGCTGCCGGGGCCGCCGGGGCCTCAGCGGCCTCCCTGTCCGCTGAGGTCATCGACTCAAACGGAGGCCTCATCGAGCTGAGTGCTTTGGTTCCTGCCACCGCCATCGACCCCACCCGGGCCCTCATGGAGAGCGTGATCACCGCCCTGACCGACCAGCATGCCACGCGCTTCGCCGCCCGGGAGCAGTGGGTGCAGGCCCGGATCGGGGAGATACAGGCCCGCGCCGATGCCGAGGCGGCGGATTCAGTGAGCGGGGTTGAGGCCCGCCAGTCCCTGGCCGCCATGCAGGCCAATCAGGCCCTGGCCCAGCCCACCCGCACGGTCCGGGCGCCCGCCGCCAGCGCCAGCCCCGAGGAATCACGGCTGCCCCTGACCTTGGCCCTGGGCGCCGTGCTGGGCCTGATGCTGGGTCTGTTCGCCGCGTTTATCGCAGAGTTTCTGGCCAACGCCCGGGCTTATCGTGAGGCGGCTGAGGCACAGGCTAAGGGGCCGGCGGCCAGCGGCGCTGAGGCCGCCGGATCGCCGGCGATTGAGGACGCGGGCCGCGAGGGCTAGGGCCCGGAGACGTCAAAGCGCCCGGGGCCAGCGCCGCTTAATGGCCCGCCGCGGCCAGCGCCTGGTCGATGTCGGCGAGAATGTCATCGATATGCTCGATGCCTACCGAGATCCGCACCATGTCGCGACTGACGCCGGCACTGGCCAGTTCCTCATCCCCCAGCTGGCGATGGGTGGTGGTGGCCGGGTGGCAGGCCAGGGACTTGGCGTCGCCGATATTCACCAGCCGGGTGATCAGCTGCAGGGCGTCGATGAACCTGGCGCCCGCCGCTTCGCCCCCCTGGATCCCGAAGCTGAGAATGCCCCCGGCGTTGCCACCCATGTATTTCTGGACCAGCGGATAATACGGGCTGCCTGACAGGCCGGCGTACTTCACCCAGTTGACCCCGGCGTGCTGCTGCAGGTGCTCCGCCACTGCCAGCGCGTTCTCGCCATGGCGGGCCATGCGCAGGGGCACGGTCTCGATGCCCTGCAGCAGCAGGAAAGCGTTCATGGGGGAGAGCGCCGCACCCATGTTGCGCAGCGGTGCCACCCGGCAGCGGCCGATGTACGCCGCCGGCCCCAGCGCCTCGGTGTACACCACGCCGTGGTAGGAGGGGTCAGGCTGGGTGAGCATGGGGTATTTGTCGGCGTAATCCGCCCAGGGGAAGTTGCCGGAATCGATGATCACGCCCCCCACCGTGGTGCCATGGCCGCCCATGGCCTTGGTGAGGGAGTGGATGACGATGTCGGCGCCGTTCTCGATGGGCCGCCAGAGCACCGGGGTGGGCACGGTGTTGTCCACAATCAGCGGCACGCCGGCCCGATGGGCGATGGCCGCCAGGGCCTCGATGTCCACCACATTGCCGTTGGGGTTGCCCACCGTCTCGGCGAACACCGCCTTGGTGTTGCCGTCGATAAGCGCTTCCAGCGCCGCCGGGTCATCGGCACTGCCAAAGCGCACGTCCACCCCCATGTGCGGCAGGGCGTGGGCAAAAAAGTTGTAGGTGCCGCCATAGAGCTGACTGGTGGTGACAATGTTGTCCCCCACCCGGGTGATGCACTGAATAGCGTAGGTGATCGCCGCCATGCCCGAGGCCAGCGCCAGCCCGGCAATGCCCCCTTCCATCTCCGCCACCCGCTGCTCCAGCGCCGCATTGGTGGGGTTCATGATGCGGGTGTAGATATTGCCCTCGACCTTGAGGTCGAACAGATCCGCGCCGTGCTGGGTGTCATCAAACGCATAGGACGTGGTCTGGTACATGGGCACCGCCACCGCCCTGGTGGTGGGATCCGGGGAATAGCCGGCGTGAATGGCCTGGGTCTCGAGTTTCATGGGATGCCTCCTGGGTGCTTGCGGGGTGCCTGCTGGGTGCCTGCTGGGTGCCTGCTGAGTGTCTTCTGAATGCTTCCTGGGTGCCTCCTCGGGCGGGTCATCCCTGCAGCTTAACCCCTTGGCCCGCGGATGCCATGGAAGCGTTTGGAATATGGTTATAGCGCGTGGGGGCGTTGATGCGTACGGCTATGCGCCGTACAATCAACGTGTCAGCCAAGGACTTCGTCGAAGGAGACACCATGCCACCCGCCAACACCGACTCCGGCGACAAGCGCATCGCGCGGCTTGAATTCCGTGCGACATCCGCATTGAAGGCGGACATTCAGCGTGCCGCGACGCTCATGGGCATGGACGACACCAGCTACGCCCTCAGTGTGCTGGGCGAGCACGCCCGGGCGACTATTGAGTCTCATCACCGCACCCAGTTGAGTCAGGCGGACAGCGCCGCCTTCATGGCTGCGCTGGATTCACCCGAGGCGCCGACGGATGCCCTGCGCGGGCTGTTTGAGCTGCATCGCGATACCCATCGCGATGGCGACTGACCCGGACTGGCTGCGCCGCCTTCGCATCGAGCCACTGGATGCCCGTCGACACAATCGAGCGGCCTTTTCGTCGGGCATCCCGCGCGTCGACAACTTCCTGAAACGCTCGGCGCGAAAGCAGCAGGCCGACAACCACACCCGCGTCCAGGTGGCCGTATCTGCGGATGCCGTCGTGGCTGGATACTATGCGCTCAATGCTCATCGGCTGGACCTGCCGGAAGCAGAGGATCTGCCGCGCTCCGTCCGACGTAACGCGCCGCCCCACGGCATGATCCCCGCCGCCTACCTGTCCATGCTGGGGGTGTCGGAACCCCATCAGGGACGGGGCCTCGGTCGTGTCCTACTGGCAGATGCGTTTGATCGCGTGCTGATGGCCGCCGACCAGATCGGCTTGGCGGCCCTGGTTCTGGATGTGCTGGACGATGATGGTGAAGCCGCCGCCACCCGAAGGACCCGCTTTTACGAAGCCCTCGGCTTTCAGCCCTTCCCCAGCCAGCCACGCAGGATGTTCATCACTGCGGCCACGCTGCGCCAGGCGAAGGCTACCCCTTGAGCCACTCCGCCAGCGCCTCACCCAGGGCCATCAGCCGTGGCTCAGCCGCGGTGGATTCCGCAGCCAGGTCCGGACTGCCCGGCTCACCCAGGTATTCCAGGTAGATCTTGACCTTGGGCTCGGTGCCGCTGGGGCGGATGTTGGCGTGGAAAGTGCCGGTGGTGGGGCCGTCCTGCCTCCAGTCCAGCTGCACCATGTCGGTGGCGGGCAGGCCGATGGGCTCCACATCGCCACCATCCGGGTCGCGGCTTTCGGCTGCCTGGTAATCATGCAGCCGCAGCAACGTCAGCCCAGCCAGCTGGTGTGGTGGATCGCCGCGCAGGGCCGCGAGCCGCTGCGCCGCCGCCTGACCTGCCGCCGGGCCGTCGAGCTTGATATTGATCTGACGATTCACCGACAAGCCGTGGCGGGCGTACAGGCCCTGAAGGCGCTGATGCAGCGTCCGCCCCTCGGTCGCTGTCGCCCGCGCCATCTCAACCACCGCCACCGCCGCGGCGATGCCGTCCTTGTCCCGTACCCGCCGGGTGGTGCTAAAGCCGATGGCGTCCTCGTAACCGAACACGAACCGATCCCCCATCGCCTCGCGCTGCAGCGCCCGATGCCAGATCCACTTGAATCCGGTGAGCGTCTGCTCAAAGTCAACGCCATGGGCCCGGGCGATGCGGCCCAGCAGCCGAGAGCTCACCACCGTGTTGATGACCACGTGGCGGTCGGGTGGGACCGGGGTGGCGTCCCGTCCGCGGGTCGGGTCGGCGGCGGCCGGCTCCGAACTGGCCGGGTCTAAACTGGCGGGGTCTGAACTGGCGTACTCCGTCCTCCGTCCTGCGTAAATTTCACTCAGCAGGTAATCGGCCAGCAACGCCCCGGTCTGGTCGCCCATGAGCACCTGCCACCGGCCCTGATCATCCGGCATCGCGACCGCCAGCCGGTCCCCGTCGGGATCGGTGGCCAACGCCAGATCGGCGTCCACCTGTTCGGCGAGGGCGGTGACCTGATCCAGGGCCCCATCCTCTTCCGGATTGGGGAAGCGAATGGTCGGGAAATCGCCATCCGGGGCGATCTGGCTATCCACGGTGTGCAGATCGATGTCCCCCTGGGCCGCCAGGACTCGGGAAACGCCGTCGGCAGCGACCCCGTGCAGAGCGCTGTAGGCGATTCGCAGGCGGGTGGGCGAAGTGCCGTCGCCAGTGGCATGGCGATCGCCGCGGGGGCGTTTTAGCGCGGCGTAGTACGTACTCCGTAGTGCGTCCCCGTGGACCGTCCAGAAAGGCGCCGAATCCTCGTCCCCCTGGGGGATACGCACGCTCACCGGCAGTGCCGTCAGGGCCTGACCGATGCGCTGATCCAGCGGTGAGACCAGGGGCGCGCCATTGGACCAGTAGACCTTGTAGCCGAGGTATTCCGGCGGGTTGTGGCTGGCGGTGAGCACGATGCCGGCGGCGGCGCCGAGCTCGAGGGTAGCGAACGCCACCAGCGGCGTGGGGGTGGTGTCATCAAAGACATGCACTCCGAACTCGGCTCCGGCCAGGGTGCGCGCCGCCGCCTCGGCCAGGGCTTTGGAGCCGTGGCGGGCGTCATAACCAATTACCACGCCGCGGTCGCCGGCGTTGGGGACCTCCGCACGCAGGACGTCGGCCATCACCGCGGTCACCCGCTGGATGAGTAGGGTGTTCATGTGCGCCGGGCCAGGCCCGTTGAGTCCACGCAAACCGGCAGTGCCAAAACCCAACGGCGGGTCGAAGCAGGCGCGAAGATCCGCGATGGCGCCTGAGTGCGGGCCTGACGAATCGGCGCTGACGGTTGTGCCCGTCGCGGACGCAGCGCCCTGCTGGCTGGCGCTGGCGTTTGAGCCGGACGGCCTTTCCTCCGCCCCGGTCATCACCCGTTCGGCCCGTTGGATCCGGGCGTCCAGATCAGCGCGGTGGTGCGCGTCCGGGTCAGCGTCCCGCCAGGCCCGGGCACGGTCCAGCAGGCGACTCAGTTCATCGGTGGATTCGGTCATGGGCGCTTACTTTCGGCATCAAAAACGGTCATCGGACACTGCTGACGAGTTTGCCACAGGGCGGGGGGATTACGTTTTGGAGATTAGGACGCATGGGCTAAAACGTCAGTGGTTAATGCCGACAATCGGGCACTGAGCAAGGCCGGACGGGGCTCGGGCGGGACCAGGTTAGGGCCGGGGCTGGGCCAGAACCAGAGCGGGGCTCGAAAGAGAATGGGGCGCCGCCAAGACAACAGACACGAACCACCAGACACCAAACACCGGACGCAAGACGCGTGACGTCTGGCGTAAATCGTGGCTGCAGTGCGAGTAGGGGTCGCAGGACTGTGACGTTTTAGCCCTTACGTTTTAGCCCACGCGTGTGACAGCCCAAAAAGAAGTCCCAGCGGACACTCTTCGGTGGGACACTCTCCGGTGGGACGCCCCCCGCCCGGTCAGCTCGACGCCCCGGCCCCCGGGCTCAGCTCAGCTCAGCGCGCGCAGTGCGGCGTCATAGTCGGGTTCTTGGCGTATCTCGGGCACCAGCTCGGCGTAAATGACCGAGTTGTCCCGATCCAGCACCACCACGGCACGGGCGGACAGTCCGGCCATGGGGCCATCCAGCTGCAGCACGCCGTAATCACTGGCAAACCGGCGGTCGCGCATCATGGACAGGGCTTCAACGCGCTCCAGACCTTCGGTTTCGCAGAACCGCGCCGCCGCGAACGGCAGATCGGCGGAGATGTTCAGCACGACGGTGTCCTCGAGCGCCGTGGCGTCCTGGTTGAACCGGCGGGCGGACATGGCGCAGGTGGGGGTGTCGAGGCTGGGCACGATGCTGAGCACCTTGCGAAAGCCTTCGTAATCCGCCAGCGACACGTCGGTGAGATCAGTACGGGTCAGCAGAAAATCCGGGGCGGTCTGGCCGACGGATGGCAGCTCGCCATTCAGGCGCACCACCTCGCCGCGACGGGTCACCGTGGTCATGGGTCTCTCCTCTTTATTGTTCTTCGGCGATGACGTCGGCGTAGCCGTCGGCATCCAGCAGTTCATCGAAAGCGCCGACATCGGCCATGGTCATGGCGAAGATCCAGCCCTCGCCGTAGGGGTCGCCGTTAATGAGCTCCGGCTCGTCGGCCAGCCGTTCGTTGCGGCGGGTGATCTCGCCGTCCACTGGCGCGTAAATGTCCGAGGCGGTCTTGACGGATTCCACCACGGCGCAGGCCTCGCCGGCTTCGATGGTGCCCTCGCCCTGAGGCAGCTCGACAAAGACCAGATCGCCCAGCTGCTCCTGGGCAAACTCGGTGATGCCCACGGTGACGCGGCCGTCACCCTCGTGGCGAACCCACTCGTGGGTGGCGGTGTAGCGAAGATCGGTGGGGATGTTGCTCATGGCCTGGCTCTCGTGACGAAGGATATCACCGGCATGTTACCGGGCGGCCGCACGCGGCGTCACTGGCGGCGTCACTGACAGAGGATGGGCACGTCGCCGGCGGCGCCGGTGGCCTGCTTGAGCAGCTGCCGCCGGGCCGGCGGGAACAGGTCCAGCGCGGTGAGGCCGATGTTGCGGGCCGCCACCAGGGGCAGGAACTCGTTGGAGAACACCCGCACCAGGCCATCGGTGAAGACAAACGTCCGCCGGTAGTCGCTCTGCCGGGCCCGGGCATAGGCCGCCAGGATGGCGGGATTGCCGGGATCCGTGATGGCCGGAGCCGGGGCCGACTCGCGGGCGGCGTCTCCTTCCAGACCCGGAGCCGGCGACGCGTTCCACCCGGCGGTGTCGCCATCCGCCGGGTCATTTTGGTGCCGTGGCGGCGCGGCCCCCAGCGCCTCGGCGAGCCCGGCCACATCCCGCAGCGCCAGGTTAAGCCCCTGGCCCGCCACCGGGTGCAGGGCATGGGCGGCATTGCCGAGGATGACCGCCCGGTCGGTGGCAAAGCACTCGGCGGTGACGGCGCGCAGGGGATAGACGCTGCGCTCGCCCACCGCTTCGAGGCGCCCGAGCCGCCAGCCGAAGGCGTCCTGAAGCCGGGCGAGAAAGTCCTGATCGGACCATTCCGTGGCCACGGCGTTGGCCTCGTCATGGGGCAGGGTCCAGACCAGGGACATGGCGTTGGCGACGGGGAGCAGGGCCAGCGGCCCCTCCGGCGTGAAGCGTTCGTAGGCGGTGCCCTGGTGCGGCCGGCGGGTGCGCAGGTTGGCGATGATGGCGCTCTGGCCGTAGTCCCGCTCGTCCAGGCCGACGCCCAGGGCATCGCGGGTGCGGGAGCCCATGCCGTCCGCCACCACCAGCAGACGGGTGGACACGGTACGTGTTCCGTCCTCCGTCTCGATCACCACGTGACGTGCGACGGAGTGCGTATCGGCCGTGGCGGTACCGGTGGCCGTGGCGCTGCCGGCACCCCCGGCCCCAGCGGCGCCCCGAGGCGACGGATCAGCGCCGGCTCCGGGCGTATCACCCGCCACTCCGTCCTCCGTCAGTACCACCGACGTATCCCGTATTTCCGCGGGACAGAAGACGTCCGCCGCCTGACGCATGGCCGGCCCCAGCACCGCCCCCAGCAACCGATTCGGCGCCACGTGACCCAGCGCCGGCAGGCCCTCTTCCTCGGCGTCCAGCCGCGTGAACCCGCCATGGCCGCGGTCCGACACGTGAATGCGGCGAATCGGCTCGACGCCGCCGGCGAGGCTTTCCCAGAGCCCCAGGTTCAGAAAAAACCGCCGGGAGGTGGGCGCCAGCGCGGTCTGGCGATCGTCGAAGCTCGGCTGGCGGGAGTCCCGGGGCGAGACCGGCTCCACCACCGCCACCCGCAGACCGCTGCCCTGCAGGGCCACGGCGAGGCTGGCCCCCACCAGGCCGCCACCGGCAATGAGCACGTCATAGTCGCAGGCGTCATCCATCATGCGTTGAGCTCCTGTGGCGCAAACGGGCCAGGCGCAAACGGGCCGCGCGCCAACGGGCCAGGCGCGACCGGGATCGCCATCAGCCCGCCATCGCCCCTTCGATGTCAGCGATGGTTTTGGGGGCGGCCTCGGTAAGGTTGTCGTGGCCATCCCGGGTGACCAGGCAGTTGTCCTCGATGCGCACGCCGATGCCCTGCCAGCGTGGATCCACCGGGCTGCCCGGCGGAATGTACAGACCCGGTTCGACGGTGAGCACCATGCCGGGTTCCAGCTCACGCCAGTGGCCGTCGACTTTGTAGTCGCCGACGTCGTGGACGTCCATGCCCAGCCAGTGGCCGGTGCGGTGCATGAAGTAGCGGCGGTAATCGCCGGCCTCGATGAGGGCGTCCACCTCGCCATCCAGCAGCCCCAGTTCCACCAGCCCGGCCACCAGCACCCGGGTGGCGGCCTCGTGGGCGGCATTCCAGTGCTGGCCGGGGCGCACCTGCTCGAGGGCGGCGGTCTGGGCGTCCAGCACCAGCTGATAGATGACGCGCTGCTCGTCGCTGAAGCGGCCACTCACCGGCAGGGTGCGGGTGATGTCGGCGGCGTAGCCCGCCCGTTCGATGCCGGCGTCGATGAGGATTAGGCCATCGGCGGGCAGTTCGGCGTCGTTGGCGGTGTAGTGCAGCACGCAGGCATTGGCGCCGCTGCCGGCGATCACCGGGTAGGCGGGCTCGCCGTTGTGGCGGCGAAAGTCATACAGCAGCTCGGCTTCGATTTCGTATTCCCGGAGCCCGGGACGGATCACCTCCAGCAGCCGGCGGTGGGCAGCGGCACTGATGCGGGCGGCCTCGCGCAGGCAGGCCACTTCGGCCCGGGACTTCACCAGCCGCATTTCGTGGACCACGTGTTCCAGCGAGACGTATTCCAGCGGCGCCTTGACCCCGGCCCGGGCCCGGGCACGCAGGGCGTTAACCCAGGCGATCAACCGCTGGTCGAAGGCCGGGTCGGCGCCCATGGGACAGTAGAGCTGCTCACGCCCTTCCAGCAGGCCCGGGAGGATGTCGTCGATGTCGGCGATGGGGAAGGCGTCGTCGGCGCCGTAGTCGCTGACCGCGGCGTCCTGACCGATGGTGCGGCCCTGCCAGGTCTCACGCTGAGGGTCGCGCTCGCGGCAGAACAGAATGTATTCGCCCTGATCCCGGCCCGGCACCAGCACCGCCACGGCGTCCGCCTCGGGAAAGCCGGTGAGGTAGCGGAAGTCGCTGTCCTGACGATAGGGATGCAGCACATCCCGGTTGCGCACCCGCTCCGGGGCGGCGGCGATCACGGCAACGCCGTTTTCACCGATGTGGCGCATCAGGGTGTCGCGGCGGCGGGCGAGTTCGGCGTTGTCCATGGGGCGCTCAGTGCAGCAGATCGGTGGGAGGCGTGCCGCCATCGGCGGGCCGGGTGGAGGACGGCAGCGCGGTGTGTTCGCGCACCAGCAGAGTGGCGGCGCGGAGGTATTCCACCAGCTCGGTGTAGGCGATTTCGCTGTCCTCGTCGCCCTCGGTGTCGGTGTCGATGCGGGCGATTTCGGTGAGGTCGGTGACCACTTCGTTGGCCTCGCGGGGCAGGGGCGACGGCGCCTGGCCGCGGGCGATGCCCAGTCCGAACAGAAACCCCTCGCACCACTGACCCAGGGCGGTGGCGCGGCGCTCCAGGGGTTCGTCGTCATCGGGGAGCAGGGGCTCGAATTCCAGGCTGTCGTTCTGCAGCCGGTCGCGGGTGTCGTGATAGAGCTCGGTGAGGGCCTCAAGCACGGTCCGGGCGGGCTCGCCCTTGGGGGACAGCCCCTCCAGCACCTGGGCCATCCAGCGGGCGGCCTCCGGCTCGTCGGGGGTGCAGAACAGGCCGCAGAGCATGCCGTGAGCCTCGGCGGCGGAAACCTCGGCCTCGACTTCGGTGAGGGCGGCGGCCACGGTGGTATAGCGTTCGGGATCATTCATGGGGCAGTATTCTAGCATTCGTGCTAGTCTCGCAGGGATTCCGCGGGGGCATTGCAAGTGACTGATTCCGTTAATGAACAAGTGGCTCAACTGGAGCAGCGGGTGGAGCGGCTGATGACGCTGTGCGAGCGGCTGCGCGAAGAAAACCGGGTGTTGCTGCGCTCCCAGGAGTCATTGAACGCCGAGCGGGCGGCCCTGCTGGACCGCAATGAAACCGCCCGGGCGCGCATCGAAGCCATGATCGGGCGATTGAAGTCACTGGAGCAGGGCTGATGAGCGATCCCGTTAAAGTCCGCATTCTGGATCGTGAGTTCATGGTGGCCGCCCCGCCGGAAGAACGGGACAGCCTGCTGGAGTCGGCCCGCCACCTGGATGAGCGCATGCGCGAAATTCGGGACGCCGGCAAGATCGTCGGCATGGACCGGATTGCGGTCATGGCGGCGCTCAACCTGTGCCACGATCTGCTCGAGGCCCGCCGCGGCGCCCAGGTGGCGGAAGGCCTGGAAGAGCGGCTGCAGCGCCTGGATCGGCAGATCGCCGATTATCTGGATGACGTCGACGTCGCGGCCGAGCTGAAACGCTGAAAACCGCGCCGTGTCAAGGCTGGACGGGGGCCGCCCCGGCATGCACACTGAATTTAGGTTGCCTGCGGCGTTCGACAACGGGCAGATAGCATTCTTGACCCTACAATCAAACGCCTCAGGGGAGACGTTGGTAGTGCCACTGGTGTGCATGTCCGCCTCGAGCGGAAAGCCTAAGGTGTCACTCGCCCTCCCCGACCTGAACCGAAGGGTTCAAGGGCGGTGTCCGTACGGCGTCGCGGGTAACCGTTTCTTTGTGTCCGTCCCTGACTTTCCCCCATCGCCGCTCACCGCCGACGGATGACATCCGGCTGATGAGCGCTCTGGTCCCCACGTCCACCTGGCAGCAAAAGCGTGCCCTGCGTCGCGAGCTGCGGGCGGCGCGCCGGGCGATCACCGGCGGGGCCGCCCGATCAGCGGCTCGGTGCATGACCCGACGAATGCAGCGCCTGGGCGCCTGGCAGCGCGCCCGGGTGGTGGCGCTGTTCATGGCCAGTGACGGCGAAATCGATACCCGCCCTCTGCGTCAGGCGGCCTGGGCCGCCGGCAAGACGGTGTGCCTGCCGGTGATCCGACCACAAACGGGCCAGGGCGGCCGGCGGGCGCTGCTGGAGCGCGGTGAACTGGTGTTTCGGGTGCTTCAGCCCCGCACCCCCCTGCGGCCCGGACCGCTCGGCATCCCCGAACCGATTCGGGGCGCCAGCGCCGCCATCCCGCTGAATCGCGTCGATCTGCTGGTGATGCCCCTGGTGGGATTTGACCCCGCCGGCCATCGGCTGGGCATGGGCGCGGGGTTCTACGACCGCACCCTGGCCGGGCGCGGGCGCTTTCGAAGCCCCTGGCGGGTGGGCGTTGCCCACGCGGTCCAGCAGGTGGCCGCCCTGCCCGTCGACCCCTGGGACCAGCCGCTGCAGGCCTGCGTCACGGATCGAAAAATCTGGACGTGGTAAGCTTCGCGACCATTGAGTCGCAGGCACAAAAGGGGGTCGGCATGGCCTATTGGCTAATGAAGTCCGAACCGGACGTCTACGGCATTGATCATCTGGCCGCCGAACCGGATGGGCGCGAGCCTTGGGACGGCATCCGCAATTATCAGGTGCGGAACATGTTCCGGGACCAGTTCCAGCCCGGCGATCTGGCGTTCTTTTATCACTCCAACACCAAGGTGCCGGGCATCGTTGGCATCATGGAAGTGGTGAGTGGCGCCTACCCCGATCACACCGCCTTCGACCCCAACAGCGGCTACTACGATCCCAAGAGCGATCCGGACAATCCCCGCTGGCTGATGGTGGATGTGCAGTATGTCCGCCACACCCGGCGGCTGATCCCGCTCAGTGAACTCAAAGCCGACCCGGCGCTGTCTGACATGGCACTGGTGCGGCGCGGCAACCGGTTATCCGTCATGCCGGTGACCGACGCGCAATGGGCGCACATCCTGGAAATGGAGAAACGCCATGTCGAATAACACCGCGACGCCGGGGAATCACCCGGCCCGATCGGCGCTGCTGGATGCGCTGCCCCTGTCACTGCTGGTGGGATTGCTGGCGCTTTGGTGGCTGGGCTGGCCGGGTCTGGCCAACAGTGATGGCGAGCATCCACCGCTGAAACCCGTGTCCGTGGAAACCAGCGAGGGGCTGGATAGCCTGTTCATGGAGCTGGACTACGCCTGGCCCGCCGACCGGGTGCCGGCCATTGCCGTGCGCGGGTTCCCGGCGGACCTGGCGGACATCCAGCCGGAGGATCGCAAGCGGCTTTTCTTCAAGGCACTGCTCCCCATGGTGCTGGCGGAAAACGCCCGCATCGCCGAGCAGCAGGCCCAGCTGATGCAGGCGCTGGGTCAGGATCTCACCGAACAGCGGCGCCGCAACATCATCAACCGTCTGGCGGCGGCCTATGGGGTGGAGGGCGCTCCGCGGGATCCGAACACCATCGCCGAGCTGCAGCGCCGCGTCCAGCCCGTGCCAGTGGAGCTGGTGCTGGCCCAGGCGGCTCAGGAGAGTGGTTGGGGCACCTCGAGGTTTGCCCAGGAGGGGCATAACCTGTTTGGCCAGTGGACCTGGAGCGCAGAGGCGGGTCTGCGGCCCGCCCGACGCGATGAAGGGGCCCGGCATTTTGTGCGGGCTTTCGACTCGCCCCGGGATTCGGTGCGGGCCTACATGCACAACCTCAACACCCATCGCGCCTACGCCCACTTCCGCACCCTGCGGGCGCGGGCCGTGCAGAATAACCGGCCGATGACCCCCAGCACCATGACCGCCGGCCTGCGTCAGTATTCGGAGCGGGGCTGGGATTATGTCCGCGAAGTGCGGGGGCTGATCGAGAGCGAGGCGCTGCAGCGGGCGGTGGCCCGGGCCGAGCTTGAGCCGCTTCGCGAACCCCGCCGGTCAGCCCTGGCCGCGTACTGACCCAGGCAGGTCCTTGACCAGGACCCGGGAGCCCCGGGCCAGATTGTAGAAAGCCTGGCGGGCCACCGGCAGCTGGTCAACTTTAGCCGGCTGGAAGCCGTGCTCCTGGAACCAGTGGGCGGTGCGTGTGGTGAGCACGCAAAGCCGATCGCACCCCGCCGCTCGGGCCTTCTGCTCCAGACTCGCCAGCAGGCGGGTGCCGCGGTGGCCGTTCTGGTAGTCGGGGTGGACCACCAGGCAGGCCAGCTCCGCCAGGTCGCTGTCCGGCAGCGGGTGGAGCGCGGCGCAGGCCACCACGGTCCCCTCCCTTTCCATCACGGTGTAATCGCCGATTTCGGTTTCCAGCCGCTCCCGGGTGCGGGCCACCAGGGTGCCGTCCCGCTCCAGCGGTGCGGTGAGAGCGAGGATGCCGCCGATGTCGTCCACCCGGGCGGTGCGCAGCTGCTCAAAGGGCCGCGGCGTCACCAGAGTGCCCACTCCGTCCCGCGTGAACAGCTCCCCCAGCAGCGCGCCATCCACCCGCCGCGGCAGCAGATGCACCCGCGGCACCCCGCCCCGGCAGGCCTCCACCGCCCGCTGGAGCTGCGGGGCCAAGGGGGATTGTGTCTGTCCTCTATCCGGGGTGGGTGTCTGTCCTCTATCGGCGTCGAGGGCCGAGTTAGGGGACAGACACTCAAGGGCCTGTTCGAGGGTGAGTTCGCCGAGGCGATGATGGTGTCTGTCCC
The DNA here is from genome assembly GCF_009676705.1 of Spiribacter sp. 2438. Taxonomy (GTDB): domain Bacteria; phylum Pseudomonadota; class Gammaproteobacteria; order Nitrococcales; family Nitrococcaceae; genus Spiribacter. The sequence goes on from NZ_CP046046.1 coordinate 1,846,449, forward strand.
GTAATTCGTCGCCTTCGTGAAGGACGATGAGTTTGTCGGCCTGCAGGGCCTGGGCGACGGCGACGGCCACGTCCTCGGCGTAGAGGTTGAAGGGCTCGCCGGTGGGGGAGACGCCCAGCGGGCTCACCACCACCAGGGCGCCGTCATCCAGCCGGGCGCGGATGGCGCCGGCGTCGATGCGCCGCACTTCGCCGGTGTGCTGGTAGTCAACGCCATCCCGAATCCCCAGGGGACGGGCGGTGACGAAGTTGCCGGAGGCAACCTGCAGGCGCAGACCGGCCATCGGCGAATTCGCGAGCCCCATGGAGAACAGGGCTTCCAGTTCCAGGCGGACGCTGCCCACCGCGTCCCGCACGCAGGCCATGGCGGCGGCGTCGGTGACCCGGCGGCCGGCGCTGTCTTCGAGACGGGCGCCCTGGGCGGTGAGGCGCTGCTCCACCTGGGGCCGGGCGCCGGGGACCACCACCAGTCGCACGCCCAGTCCGCTGAGCAGTGCCAGATCGTGGATCAGTCCGGCGGCGGCATCGCTGTCGTCGGTGAGGGCTTCGCCGCCGAAGCTGACCACGAAGGTGCGGCCCCGGTGAGCATGAATGTACGGGGTGCTGTGGCGGAACCAGTCCACCAGGCGGCTCAGGGACTCGTCCATGGGGGCGCCTTCAGAGGTTGCTCCAGCTGTCGCGCCGGCGCCAGCGGATGCGGGTGACCAGAATGCCGATCAGCATGCCCATGGCGATGACGCCGGCGCCGGCCAGAAACCACTCCTGCCGGTCACGCTCGCCGATGCGCCGGTTCTCGCGGGCGAGATCCTGCACCTCGCGCTCCAGGTCCACCACCTGTTTGCGCAGGTCCTGGTTCTGGTCGGCCAGCCGCAGGCCCTCGCCGGCTTCTTCCAGGCGCTGCTGCATGCGGAGGTTTTCTTCCTCGAGCATGTCGTTGCGGGCGCTGAGGGTTTCCAGCGCTTCGCGGGCCTCGTCCAGCTGACGGCTCAACTGCCGGTTGTCGGTCCGCAACCGCTCGGCGCTGTCCAGGGCTTCATCCAGGCGGGTGCGGGCTGCCGGCTCGGGCTGCAGGTGGCGGCTCAGCACCCAGCCGGTATCACCGCCGGCCCTGACCTGGGTCCAGCCATCGCCCCGCGCCAGTACTTCCACCTCGGCGCCGCTTGGCAACATGCGCACGATCCGGAACTGGTTGCCCTCACCACTGCGCAGCGTGATCTCCAGCTCGTCGCTGACATAGGCGGTGGTCTGCGCCATGGCTGAGCCGATCCCGAGGTAGGGGACAGACAAAAACCCGCTCAGCACCAACACCATGATCGCGCTTGCCGCGCCCGCCACTCGCTGCACCGAAAACTCCCGGGGTTGTTAGGGGACAGACAAAAATCTGGAAGCAGTCTAGCCGAAGTGCCGAGGTAGGGGACAGTCACTGAATTGGGAGCCACCAAAGTAGGGGACAGTCACTTAACCGGTTAAACTGGCGACCATGTTGCGTTATCCGGACATTGATCCTGTCGCCATCTCCCTCGGGCCACTGGATATTTACTGGTACGGCCTGATGTATGCGGTGGGGTTCGGGCTGGCCTGGTGGCTGGGGCGCCTGCGGGCGCGGCGGCCGGATGCGCCGATTCGGCCGGGGCAGATGGATGACCTGCTGCTGTTCGGGGCGGTGGGCGTGATTGTGGGCGGCCGCATCGGCTACGCGCTTTTCTATGCCGGCGATCAGGTGCTGGCGGATCCGCTGTCGCTGCTGCGGGTCTGGGAAGGCGGCATGGCGTTCCACGGCGGGTTGATCGGCGTGATCGTGGTGCTGTGGTTGTATGCCCGTTATCACCGCATCCGCCCCCTCGCCCTGGGGGACTTCGTGGCGCCGCTGATTCCCCCGGGGCTGGCGGCGGGGCGGCTGGGCAATTTCATTAACGGCGAGCTCTGGGGCGCGCCCACCACGCTGCCCTGGGGCATGGTCTATCCGCCGCTGGGTCCCGACCCACGGCATCCCTCGCAGCTCTATCAAATGGCGCTGGAAGGGATCGCGCTGTTCGTTCTGCTGTGGTGGTTCTCGCGCCGGCCGCGGCCCGCCGGGGCCGTGACCGGGCTGTTCCTGGTGGGATATGGTTCCGCGCGCTTCGTGGTGGAGTTCGTCCGCCTGCCGGATGCACACATCGGTTATCTGGCCGGCGGATGGTTCACGATGGGACAGGCACTTTCCCTGCCCATGATCCTCGCCGGCGCGCTGATCATGACCTGGGCGCTGCGGAGCCGTTCGTCTTCGTCGACTTCTCATTAACCGGAATATCGAGTCGCCATGCATCAGTACCTGGATCTTCTGCGTTACGTCCGACGTAACGGGGTTCGCAAAGCCGATCGAACCGGCACCGGCACGCTGTCCACCTTTGGCTGGCAGATGCGCTATGACCTGGCCGATGGCTTTCCGGTGGTCACCACCAAGAAGCTGCACCTGCGCTCGATCATTCACGAGCTGCTCTGGTTTCTGGCGGGCGACAGCAACATCCGCTATCTGCAGGACAACGGCGTGTCCATCTGGGACGAGTGGGCGGACGAAAACGGAGACCTGGGCCCGATTTACGGCGTCCAGTGGCGCTCCTGGCCGACGCCCGGCGGCGAAGGCATCGACCAGATCGCCCAGGTGGTGGAGCAGATCCGAACCCACCCGGACTCGCGCCGGCACATCGTCACCGCCTGGAACCCGGCGGAGGTGGACCGCATGGGGCTGCCGCCCTGTCACGTGCTGTTCCAGTTTTATGTGGCGGAGGGGCGTCTGTCCTGTCAGCTCTATCAGCGCAGCGCCGATATTTTTCTGGGCGTGCCGTTCAACATCGCCTCTTACGCGCTGCTTACCCACATGGTGGCCCAGGTCACCGGCCTCGAGCCGGGGGAGTTCGTCCACACCCTGGGGGACGCGCACCTGTACCTGAATCACCTGGAGCAGGCGGACACCCAGCTGGCCCGTGAGCCGATGCCCCTGCCCCGGCTGTGGCTCAACCCGGCGGTGGACGACCTGTTCGCCTTCCGCTTTGACGACATCCGCCTGGAGGACTACCAGTCCCACCCACGCATCAGCGCCCCCGTGGCGGTGTAATCGAAGCTAGGGGACAGACACTTTCCCGGTAGGGGACAGACACTGAGTTACGGGACAGACACAATCCGGACCATGCATCGAGGAGATTTGACGATGGGGGACAGACACAAAGCCCGGGTGACGCTGGTGGTGGCCATGTCGGAGAATCGGGTGATCGGGCGGGACAATGACCTGCCCTGGCGATTGCCCGATGACATGCGCCATTTCGTGGCGCTCACCCGGGGCAAGCCGATTGTGATGGGCCGGCGCAATTACGAGTCCATCGGCCGGCCGCTGCCGAAGCGGCACAACATTGTCATGACCCGGGACCGGAGCTGGCACGCCGAGGGCTGTGAGGTGGTGCATGATGCCGAGGCCGCACTGGCGGCGGCGGGCGAGGTGCCGGAGGTGATGATTATCGGCGGCGCCGAGATTTATGCGGCGTTCCTGCCGCTGGCGGATCGCATCGAGCTCACCCGGGTGCTGGCCCGGATCGACGGCGACACCGTGTTTCCGCCCTTCGAGGGGCCCGCCTGGCGCTGCACGCAGACCACTCATCACCCGACGGACGCGGATCACGCCTATCCCATGGATTTCGAGACCTGGGAGCGGCAGCCCGAGGCCACCGACGCCGAGTCCTAGCGCTTCATGGCCTGGAAGAACTCGGTGTTGGTCTTGGTGTCCTTGAGCTTGTCCAGCAGGAATTCGATGGCCGCCAGTTCGTCCATGGGATGCAGCAGCTTGCGCAGAATCCAGACCTTCTGTAGCTCGTCCGGCGTCATCAGCAACTCTTCACGACGGGTGCCGGAGCGGTTGATGTTGATGGCGGGATAGATCCGCTTTTCGGCGATGCGGCGGTCCAGATGGACCTCCATGTTGCCGGTGCCCTTGAACTCCTCGTAAATCACGTCATCCATGCGCGAACCGGTCTCGATCAGCGAGGTGGCGATGATGGTGAGGCTGCCACCTTCCTCGATGTTGCGAGCGGCACCGAAGAAGCGCTTGGGACGATGCAGGGCGTTGGCGTCGACACCGCCGGTGAGCACCTTGCCGGAGCTCGGCACCACGGTGTTGTAGGCCCGCGCCAGACGGGTGATGGAGTCAAGCATGATCACCACGTCGCGCTTGTGCTCCACCAGCCGCTTGGCTTTTTCGATGACCATCTCCGCCACCTGCACGTGGCGATTGGCGGGCTCATCAAAGGTTGAGGACACCACCTCGCCGCGCACCGTGCGCTCCATCTCCGTCACCTCTTCAGGGCGCTCGTCGATCAGCAGCACGATGACGTAGGACTCGGGGTTGTTGGCGGTGATGGACTGCGCGATGTTCTGCAGCAGCATGGTCTTGCCGGCCTTGGGCGGCGAGACGATCAGGGCACGCTGGCCCTTGCCAATGGGGGCACTCAGGTCGATGACCCGGGCGGTGAGGTCCTCGGTGGAACCATTGCCCCGTTCCAGAGGCAGCCGCTCCTTGGGGAACAGCGGCGTGAGGTTTTCGAACAGGACCTTGTGCTTGGCCGCCTCGGGCTTTTCGTAATTGATCTCATCGACCTTGAGCAGCGCAAAGTAGCGCTCGCTCTCCTTCGGCGGCCGGATCTTGCCCGAGATGGTGTCGCCGGTGCGCAGGCTGAAGCGTCGGATCTGGCTCGGCGAGACATAGATGTCATCGGGGCCGGCCATGTAAGAGCTGGTGGCCGAGCGCAGGAAGCCGAATCCGTCCTGCAGGATTTCGAGCACGCCGTCGCCCCAGATGTCCTCGCCTTTCTTGGCGTGGGCCTTCAGCAGCGCAAAGATGACGTCCTGTTTGCGCGACCGCGCCATGTTCTCGATGCCCAGGGACTGGGCCAGGTCGACCAGTTCGGCCGCGGGTTTATTCTTGAGTTCGGTGAGATTCATTGTCCTATCCGGGCCGCCCGACGGGCGACCGCGACTCTGGTGGGAATGGGCCGTGCCCGGGAATGGTTCTTTATTAGAGGTTGCTGTCGATAAAGGCGGACAGCTGGGCCTTGGAGAGCGCGCCGACCTTGGTGGCCTCGACGCTGCCGTTCTTGAACAGCATCAATGTCGGAATCCCGCGGATGCCGTACTTGGGCGGCGTCTCGGGGTTCTCGTCAATGTTGAGCTTGGCGATCTTGAGCTGGCCGTCGTACTGACCGGCGACTTCCTCGAGGATCGGAGAAATCATCTTGCAGGGACCGCACCATTCGGCCCAGTAGTCCACCAGCACGGGTTGCTCGGCATTGATAACTTCGGATTCAAAATCGGCATCGGAGACGTGGACGATGTTGTCGGTCACGAAGGGGACCTCCAGAAACTAACGGATGTTGAAAGGTCGGGCGCCAGCCATCGTGAGCTCGGTCGCTGACCGGTTGCATGAAGTTGAAAACGGGGGATGCGCCGCACCGGGCACGATGGGCGGAGATTATCCCCCCTCCCCGGGCGTGTCAACTGTCCGGCAGAGTCGCTATAGTGGCGGGTTTTCCGACCCAAGGGACTGCCATGGACACGGATTTGACTGTCCTCGTTGAGGAAGCGGCGACCATTGCCGAATCCGCCGGGCGAGAAATCCTCTCGATCTACGCCGGTCATTTCGACGTCGAGACCAAGGCAGACGACTCGCCGCTGACCGCCGCCGACCGCGCCGCCCATACGCTGATCAATCGGGCCCTTGAGACCCTGACCCCGGACATCCCGGTGCTCTCTGAGGAGGGTGGCCTGCCGGATTTCGAGGCGCGGCGCCACTGGTCGCGCTACTGGCTGGTGGATCCGCTGGACGGCACTCGGGAGTTCATCAAGCGCAACGGTGAGTTCACCGTCAACATCGCCCTGATTGTCGCTGGCCGGCCGGTGCTCGGCGTCATTCACGCGCCGGTGCTCAATCGCACCTACCTGGGTATTCACGCCCTGGATGCGGAGTTCTTGCCGGGCAAAGTGTCTGTCCCCTATCGACAGGCGGAGCGCCGAGACGCCGACGGTGTGGTGCCGCTCGGCACCCGGCGCCTCGAGGATCGGTCGCCGGTGCTGGTGGTGAGCCGGTCCCATCGGCACCCCCAGGTGGAGCGACTGCTGGAGCGGTTGCCGCCGGTTGAGACGCTGTCCATGGGGAGTTCGCTGAAGTTCTGTCTGGTGGCGGAAGGCAGCGCGGACTGCTATCCCCGCTTCGGGCCGACATCGGAGTGGGACAGCGCCGCGGCTCAGGCCATCGTTGAGGCCGCCGGCGGCTGCGTGATCCGCACCGACGGTGAGCCGCTGCGCTACAACACCAAGCCCTCCATCCTGAACCCCAACTTCATCGCCCTCGGCGACCCGAGCTGGGGATGGATGGATTATCTGGACGGATTGCCGGTGGAGGAGCGCTAGGCGGCTCCTCATTTCATCAGTACGTATTCGCCGGGGGCGTCGGTATAGGGGGCATAGCCGGCCTCTGGCGCGCCCATGGACGGCGGCGAGGCGGGTTCGCTGCTGTGATCCGCCAGCCACTGCTGCCAGGCCGGCCACCAGGACCCCTCCTGACTTTCCACCTCGCGGGCGAAGCGCTCCCGCGAATAGCTCGAGCCCAGCGGCTCGAAGTGCTTGACTTGGTAGCGACGCCGCGGGCGCCCCGGCTCGCTGACAATGCCGGCGTTGTGGCCGCCGCTGGTGAGCAGGAAGGTGACGTCGGTGCGGGCCAGACGCACGATTTTGTACACCGATTCCCAGGGGGCGATGTGGTCCTTCTGGGTGCCAATGGCAAAAATCGGGGCGCGAATGTCGCCGACGGCCACCGGCCGCCCGTCAATGTCGTAGCGGCCTTCCACCAGATCGTTCTGCATGAACAGGTCCCGAAGGTATTCGCTGTGCATGCGGTAAGGCAGCCGGGTGGCGTCGGCGTTCCAGGCCATCAGGTCGAACATGTCCTCCCGCTCGCCCATCAGGTAGTTGCGCACCATCCGTGACCACACCAGATCCTGAGAGCGCAGCATCTGGAATGCGCCGGCCATCTGATCGTGGTCCAGGTAGCCCTTGGCCCACATGACGTCCTCCAGGAAGGTCACCTGGGACTCGTCGATGAACAGCTCCAACTCGCCGGGCTCGGTGAAGTCGGTCTGGGCGGCCAGCAGCGACAGACTGGCCAGGCGATTGTCGTTTTCCCGGGCCATGGCGGCGGCGGTCAGGGTCAGCAGGGTACCGCCCAGGCAGTAGCCCACACCGTGGACCGGCTGATCCGGGACGATGTGGTTAATGGCCTTGAGGGCGTCATCAATGCCCAGGCGACGATAATCGGCCATGCCGTATTCCCGATCCGCCGGACCCGGGTTCTTCCAGGACACCATGAAGACCGTGTGACCCTGGCTCACCAGGTACTCCACCAGCGAGCGCCCGGGCCGCAGGTCGAGAATGTAGTACTTCATGATCCAGGCGGGCACGATAAGAATCGGCTCCGGGTGGACCGTTTCGGTGGTGGGCGAGTACTGAATCAGTTCCATCAGATCGTTGCGGTGAACCACCTTGCCCGGCGTCAGCGCCAGGTTTTCGCCCACCGCAAATTCGTGACTGTCCTCTACCGAGTCCTGTTTGTAGGGATGGCCGCTGATCTCTTCCTGGAAATCCTCCAGCCAATTCGAAGTGCCCCGCACCAGGTTCCAGCCGCCTTCTTCGATGGTGCGACCGATGACTTCGGGGTTGGTGGGCAGGTAGTTGGACGGCGACATCACGTCCAGCATCTGACGAACGGTGAAGTTGACCACTTCCTCGTGATGGGGGTCGACGCCGGGGACGCCGGTGGTGGCGACGTGCCACCACTGCTGCTGGAGCAGAAAACTCTGATGAATCAGGGAGTAGGGCCACTTGTGCCAGGCATCGTCCTCGAAGCGGTTATCGTGGGGCAGCGGCTCGATGCAGCGCTGATGGCTGTCGCCGGTGAGGCACCGCCCGGAGAAAGCGGTCAGGCGCAGGCTTTTGCGGACCGCTTTTTCCAGCAGCGCGTTCTGACGGCCGGGGTTGATGGCCAGATGGGCGGCCCAGTCCATGAACGCCAGCTGGATTGCGGTGGGCGACACCCCGCGGGTCATCTGCCCCATGGCCGCGTGCAACAGCCGGTCAAAGGGCAGCGCTCCATCAATGTATTCGTGGAAAGCGTGCCGGGTGCGGGTCATGTGGCCTCCTTGGGAAAGTGTCTGTCCCCTATCTCGGTGACTGTCCCCTAGCGGGAAAGTGTCTGTCCTCTAATTCGGCCGCGGGGAGCCGGGCAGGGTTCCTGAGGGGGTCAGCCTTCGCGGAGGAGGCGCATCGGCGAGGCGCGGTAGTACCGTCGGGCGCCGAGGCTGCCGGCGACCCAGACGGTGACCAGGCCGACCAGGGCGCCAACGACCAGGGTGAGCGGCCGGAATGGGTAGTCCAGGTTGAACAGCACTTCGGCCACCACCACGCCGGCGCCGGTGGCGGCAAGGCCCGCCAGCCCGCCGGCGACGGCACCCACCAGGCAGAACTCGAGGCGCGCCATGCCGCGAATGCGTCGGCCGCTGGCCCCCAGAGCGCGCAGCAGAGCACTCTCGAAGCGCCGCTCCTCACCGGTGATTTGCAGGGCCGCCAACAGCACCAGCACCCCCGCCGCCAGGGTCAGCAGCGACATCAGCTCCACCACCGAGGCGCCCTGGTTGATGATGGTGCGCACGATCCGCAGCACGCTGGTGACGTCAATGGGCGTCACGCTGGGGTAGCTGCGGATGACGTCGGCGAGAATGTGACTGTCCTCTTCCGGCAAGTGAAAGCTGGTCAGCCAGGTGTGGGGCAGGTCCTCGAAGGTGCCCGGGGAGGCCAGCACGAAGAAGTTGACGTTAAAGCTCTCCCAGCGGACTTCGCGCAGGTTGGTGACCTCGGCGGTGACGCTGCGGCCACCGGCGGTGAACGTCAGGCGGTCGCCAAGCTCGATACCGAGGCGCTCGGCAAAATCGGTCTCCACCGACAGCTGGGGCGGCGGATCCGCCACGTCACCCCACCACTCGCCGGCCACCACGCGGTTGTCGGCAGCCAGCTCCTGGGCCCAGGACAGGTTGAACTCCCGCCGCGCCAGTCGACGGGCCTGAGGGCTGTCATACTCCTCGGCCTCAAACGGCTCATTGTTGAACTCGGTGAGTCGGGCCCGAACCATGGGGTAGAAGCGGGTCTCGATGCCGGCGTCATCCAGCCGACCGCGGACACCCGCCACTTCGTCGGACTGGATATTGATCAGAAACTGATTGGGGGCGTCGGGCGGGATTTCCGCCTGCCAGGCGGTGAGCAGGTCATTGCGGACCACCGCCAGCAGAAACAGGCTCATCAACCCCACGCCTACGGCCACGATTTGAATGGTGGCGGTCACCGGTCGTCGGGTGAAGCCGGTGAGCCACAGTAGCCGGGCCTGGCCGCCACGGCGCGACCAGGCGCGGGCGCCATAAACCACGCTGGCCGCCACCGCGGTGAGCACCGCCAGAGTCGCGGCAACAGCGCCGTAGACACTCAGGGTCACCCGAACATCGCCGGCCTGCCAGGCCATCAGGGCCAGAATCACCAGCGCCGCCACCAGAAGCGGCACTCCGGCGCGCAGCAGGCCGGTGCCGAGGTCCTGTCGCAACACCCGCATGGGCGGGGTATCCCGCAGTCGGACCAGCGTCGGTAAAGCAAAACCAAGGAGAGCGGCGCCGGCGGTGAGCCAGCCGGTGACCAGCGGCTGCCAGCCGGGGGGTGGCAGTTCGGCACCCAGCAACTCCGCCACCAGCGCCAGCATGCCCAGGTGCAGAAGGTACCCCAGGGCGGCGCCGATGGCGCCGGCGAAAATCCCCAGCCAGAGGAGTTTGCCGACGAATAGCCGCGTCACCTGTCGCCGGGTGGCGCCGGTGGCCCGCATGACCGCGACGCCGGGGATCTGCCGCTCGGCGTAGTGCCGCACGGTCAGCAGCACGGCCACACCGGCGACAATCACCGTCAGCAAAGCCGCCAGTCCGAGGAAGCGTTTCGCCTGCTCGATGATCTCGCCAGCGCCCTGGCCCTGGTCACCGGGTGTGGCGATTTCAATGGCGTTGCCGTGCTCGGCGCGCAGGGCGTCGGTGAAGGAAGTGACTGTCCCCAAATCACCGGCCAGCAGAAGCCGATGGCGTACCCGACTGCCGGCGCCGAGGAGTTCGGTGGCGTCCAGGTCCCCGTGATTGATCATGACCCGGGGAGCGAGGTTGCCGAAGCCCTCGCCGCGGTCCGGCTCAAAGCTGAGGATGCGGGTCACCTCAAGCTCGATGGCGCCAATATTTAGACTGTCCCCTATCTCCAGATCCAGCAGTCCCAGCAGACGGGATTCCAGCCAGGCGGTGCCGGAGGCGGGGATGTTCTCGGGGCGGGTTTCGGGGGCACCGGGGGCGGACTGCACCCGCAATTCGCCGCGCAGGGGATATGCATCGCTGACGGCCTTGGCGGAAACCAGGCGGTTGGCATCACCGGCCAGCACCACGGTGGGGAACGTGGCGGTAACGGCGGTGTCCAGCCCCAGCGCCTCGGCTCGCTCCACCCATTCATCCGGAATCAGCTCCCCATACTCCACGGCCCGGTCGGCGGCCAGCAGGTCGGCGGCGCGGGCTTCGGTGGCGCCGGCCACCCGGTCCGCCAGCCAGGCGACGCCGGTGACGGCGGCCACCGCCACGATCACCGCCAGCGCCAGCAGGCGCAGTTCGCCGCCGCGCCAATCGCGGTACAGGAGTCGCAGGGCCAGCATCAGTCCGCGTCCCTCACCAGTCGGCCGTCACGCAGATAAAGCACCTGGGCGCAGCGGGCCGCCACGGCATGGTCATGGGTCACGAGGATTAAGGTGGTGCCGTGATCCCGGTTCAGTTCGAAAAGCAGGTCGATGATCTGGCCGCCGGTGCGATGATCCAGGTTGCCGGTGGGCTCATCGGCGAACAGCACTTCCGGCTGGCTGATGAAGGCCCGGGCCAGCGCGACCCGCTGCTGTTCACCCCCGGAGAGCTGCGCCGGATAGTGGGCTAGCCGCTCGCCGAGACCGACGCGTTGCAGGGCTTCGGTGGCCCGCTGACGTGCGTGTCTGTCCCCGATCAGCTCGGCGGGCAGCATGGCGTTTTCCAGCGCGGTCAGGCCCGGCAGCAGATGGAAGGCCTGGAAGACGAAGCCGACGGTGCCGGCGCGCAGGGCGGCACGCTGGTCTTCATCCAGCTCGGTGAGGTTATGGCCCTGGAGGAAGATCTCGCCGGCGCTGGGCAGGTCGAGGCCGGCCAACAGACCCAGCAGGGTCGATTTGCCCGAGCCGGAGGTGCCGAGAATGGCGATGGAGTCGCCTTCATCAATGCTAAAATCGAGATTCTCGAACAGACTGATTCGACCCTCGGGGGCGTCGAAGGCCATGCCCAGACCCCGCGCCTCGAGGATCGGTGCTTCTTCGGAGGACGCATCCTTGCCCCACTTTTTGTCTGTCCCATACCGGGACTGGTTGTCCGTGTTGACCGTGTCTGCTGGCATGAGGCGTCGACTCCTGTCGGTTCTATCGGTTCTGCCGGGGCTACTGGCCGCCCTGCTGGTGATGGCGCCTGCACCGGCCATGGCGGAGGGGCCGCGGGTGCTGGTCATCGGCGACAGCCTGTCCGCCGCCTATGATATGCCCACCGAGGCCGGCTGGGTGGCGCTGCTGCAAAATCGCCTCGGCGACCAGGCCCGGGTGGTCAACGCGGCCATTAGCGGCGAGACCACCGCCGGGGCCCGCGCCCGCCTGCCGGAGGCCCTGGATCGCCACGAACCCGACGTGGTCATCATCGCGCTTGGCGGCAACGACGGCCTGCGGGGCATCCCGCTGAGCGCCTTCCGGGACAACCTGATGACCATGATCGAGGACGCCCGCAACGCCGGTGCCTCGGTGCTGCTGGCGGGTGTCCGCCTGCCCTCGAATTATGGCAGCGCGTTTATCGATCGGTTCCTTGGTGTTTATGAAACCGTCGCGGAGGAAACCGGGGTCGCCTTCGTGCCACGGCTGCTGGATGGCGTGGCCGAGGATCGGGCCATGATGCAGGCCGACGGCATTCACCCCAACCGCGACGCCCAGCCGGTCATTCTGGAGAACGTCTGGCCAGAACTGGAGCCCCTGCTCAACCGCGACTAGTGGAGCGCCGCCGGCAGGCGGACGCTCATGGTGATGGGCAGGTGGTCGGAGAGCGGCGCATCCAGCACTTCGGCGGTCTCCACCTCGAGGCTGCGAGAGACCAGAATGTGGTCGATGTTGCGCGCCGGCCGCCAGCTCGGATAGGTGGGCAGATCGTGTAGCGGCTCTCTCAGGCCGGTTTCCCTGCAGAAATATCCCAATTCCGGACTGCGGGAATGGCAGTTGAGATCGCCCATGACGATGACGTGGTCGCTGTCCGCCACCTGCTCGGCGACGTAGGACAGTTGCGACAGCCGGGCGCGCTGACTGAGTGCCAGATGCAGCAGCACCACCACCAACTCGGCCTTGGGCGTGCCAAACCGCAGCATCAGCGCCCCTCGCCCCGGAATTCGGCCCGGCAGCCGATGCTCAATGACTTCGCGGGCCGGCAGGCGGCTTAGCAGGCCATTGCTGTGCTGGGCAAAACGTCCCAACGGACGATTGGTCTGGTGGTACCAGTGAGGAAAAGCCGCCGAGCGGGCCAGGAAGGCGGTCTGGTCGACAAAGCCACTGCGCAGGCTGCCCGCGTCAAGCTCCTGGAGCCCCACCAGGTCGAATTCGCCCACGAGGTCGGCGATGCGACGCAGATTGGGCAGTCGCCCCGGGTCCGGCAGCAGATGCCGCCAGCCCCGGGTGAAGTACTGGTGGTAGGTTCGGGTCTGCATGCCCACCTGAATATTGAAACTCATCAGGCGCAGGGTGGCAGGCAGAGTGGCGATGTCGCCGCTCATGGATTGTTCAGCGTGCGGCTTCCTCGGCGACAAGCGACTCGGCCACTTCCAGCATGCCCGCCTGGCCACCCGCGGCCCGAATGTCGATCAGGTGCTGACCCGCGACGGCCACCGATGGCGTCCCCGGAATGGCAAAGGCGTCCACCGCCCGCTGGGAACGATTGAGCGCGGTCTCCACCGAGAAGGAGCGCATGGCATCCAGCACCTCCTCCGCCGTGAAGTCCGTCACCTCGGCGTAGAACTCGGCGATGGCTTCGCGATCCTCAAAGGACCGGCCCTGGTCATGAATGGCCTCGTACATGGCCCCGTGGGTCTGGTCGACAACGGCCAGCGCTTCAGCGGTGTGGAAGGCCCGGGCCAGCAACTCCCAGCTGTCACGGCCGAAGGTCACCGGCGTCTTCACCAGCGTGATGCGATCGCCCATCCCGGCAGCCCAGTCACTCATGCGCGGTTCGAAATCGGCGCAGTGAGGGCAGGCGTAGGAAAAGAACTCGCGAACTTCAACGCCGCTGCCCTGGGTGGGCAGCGGGGTGTCGAGACTTCGGTAGGGCTGGCCCTGGGCCAGCGCCGTGCTGCCGCTGAACGCCAGCAGCAGGCCGAGAACCATCACCACCGCTTGTCCGGGAAAACGCATCAACAAATCTCCTTTCATGAATGGACTACAACTCACCGTAAGAGTGCAGTCCGGAAAGGAACATATTGACCCCCAGGAAGCAGAATGTCGTCACCAGCAGACCGATGATGGCCCACCAGGCCATGAAACGCCCCCGCAGGCCTTTGGTATACCGCAGGTGCAGCCAGCCGGCGTAGTTCAGCCAGACGATCAGTGACCAGCTCTCCTTGGGATCCCAGGACCAGTAGGCACCCCAGGCTTCCGCCGCCCACAGGGCGCCCAGAATGGTGGCCACCGTAAAGAAGGCGAAGCCGAGGGCGATGGAGCGGTAGCTGATGTCATCAATCTGCTTGAGCGTCGGCAGCCGCTGGGCCCAGACGCTGTCGTCGCTGACCCGATCGCGGATCAGGTATGCCACCCCCAGCATGGCCGCCAGCGCAAAGGCGCCGTAGGCGATGAAGTTGGTGGGCACGTGGATCTTCATCCAGTAGCTGTTGAGCGCGGGCACCAGGGGCTCGATCTGATAGGCCTGGCGATCGAAGTGGTACCACAACAGAAAGCCAATGGACGCGGAAATGATCAGCAGCACGAAAAAGCCCAGCTGCCGGGTGCGGTAGGCACCCTCGTAGTAGAGGTAGAGCAGCGCGGTGACGACCGCGAACAGCACGAACACCTCGTAGAGGTTGCTCACCGGGATGTAGCCGATGCCCCCTTCGAACAGATGGGTCTCGTGCCAGCGCACCAGCAGGCCGACGAGACCGGCGCCGGCGGCGATCCAGGTGAGCCGCGAGGCGACCCGGGCGGTGAAGTCATTGCCGGTGAAAAGCGCCGCGCCGTAGGCCAGTGTCGCCGCCGGGAAGAGCGCACTCATCCACATGATCGCGGACTGGCTGGAGAGCAGATAGCGCAGGAAGAAATCGCTGTCCGCGGCCGCCAGGTCCGGATAGCGGGAAATGGCGAACAGGCTGACGGCGCAGACCAGCCCCATGTAGAGCCGCCCCCCGTGCCAGTGCCAGCCCATGCCGATCATCGCACCGGCGGTGAACAGGGTAATCACGACCTCGTAGCGGTTCATGGCGTCCCAGAGCACGGTGCAGGTCACTGCCGTGGCCACCACCACCAGGGCGGCCCAGAACCAGTCGCCGGGCGTCAGCCGCTGAAGCAGCGACGGCCGGCGCATGGAGCGGATCATTTCGTCGCGGGAGGCAACCATGTGTCTGTCCTCAATTCTCTCGGGCGGGGTCGTCCGCCGGGTTCAGATGCTGGTCGACCGCGTCGGCCAGTTGTTCAAATTCTTCCTCGAACTGCTCCGGCCGGCGCTGGTTGGCACCGCCCATCAGGAGCTCGCCGCCGCCGGTCTGACCGGGCTTGACCAGCGCCCAGACCCGTCGCTGGGAGACATAGAACAGCAGAAACACCCCGAGGGTCAGCAGCGCCGAGCCGGTGTAGACGATGCTTTTGCCCGGCGCCCGGGTAATCTGCAGGCCGGTGGCCTGACGATGCTCGAAATGGTTGAGCTGAAAGATCAGCGGCGCGCCGTACTCGGCCGCGGCAGAGACCGCGTTCATGGCCTCTTCAAAGAAAGCGCGCTGCTCGGAATCGGTCTGGATGGAGGCGGGCATCACGCCCCGCTGATCCGCCAGCACGTCCCGATAGACCTCGTAGAGTGTTCGCTGCAGCACTGCCTCGGAGAACTCGCGAATCATCCCGGGACGACTGGCGCCGGCGGCCCGCTCATCCAGCTCGGCGCTCACGCCGCCAAAGCCCTGGGTGAGCAGGGTGTCGATCATGCCATGGGCGGTGCCGGCCACCCGATCACCGAGATCGGAGCCGGGCACGCCCATCTGCCCCAGCAGTCCGTCCGCCGCCCGTCGGGACGCGCCGGCCACCGCCTCGGGACGATGCAGCGCGTCATGGAAGGCCAGGAAGGTGTCCATGGAGTAGTTATGGTCCGCGGGAATATGCAGATAGCGGAACGGCTCCTCGGCACCCATGCGCATGCCATGCAGGAAGTACCACCGGTCCTCGATCTCCACCGGAGCCATGTAGTTGCGGTATTCGCGGGCCTGTCCGGCCTCGTCGCGCAGGGTAAAGGTGTAGGACGGGCCGGAGTTGATGAACTCACTGCTGCCCCCGGTGCGCTCCACCGAGCGGGTGTCCCGGTTGATGTTCAGCAACTCGAAGCCGTCGATCCGCAGCTCCCGCTCGAGACCGCCCAGCTGCAGATCATAGGTCTCGAAGACCCGGGCATCGAGCTCCATCACCTCACCCGATCCATCCAGAAGATGCCCGGTCAGATAGAGACTGGAACCGCCATCGGTAAAGCTCGCCTGGTAAATGGTATGACCGCGGTGGGTGAGCGGGTAGTTCACACCGATGGTCTCGCGGATGGGCTCATCCAGGGTGGGGTCGTGGATGACCAGATCGCTTTCGTAGGACCGGGGCGCGCCGTTGGGAAAATAATCGATCCGGAACTGCTCGACTTCGATGGTGAAAGGCAGCTCCTGGACCAGGTAGCCATCGCGCATCTGCAGGAAGGACACCTCGGAGCTGGCGCCCTCGGGGATGGTGACATTGCCGCGAAATGCCCCGCTTTCGGCGGCCACCCAGCTTTCGGCAGGCACTTGGGACACCCGCAGATCGCGGGTCTCGATCTGGAGGTTGCCGGTGAACTCCTGGAATTTGAGGTAGAGGTTGCCGTCAACCAGGGCGCCGATGGCGATCACCACCACGGCCACGTGGGTGAGCACGTAGCCAATGCGGGTGGCTGCACCTTTCATGCCGGCCACCACCACGATGTCGCCGCGGGCCTCGGTGCGGGTGCGGTAACCGTGAGCCTGGAAGGCGGCTTCGGCCACATCCTGCAGTTCACCGGTGCTGTGGGCGCTGTCCCAGTGGCGGTGCTGACGCAGGGCAAGGAGCGACTGTTCCCGAACCCGGGTGCGGTAGCGGGTGATTTCTCGCCAGACGCTGGGGATGTGCCGGCTGACGCAAATCCCGGTGGAGAGGATCAGGAACCCGAGAATGAACAGAAACCAGCTGGCGGAATAGACGTCGTAGAGGTTGAGGACGCGAAACACCTCGAACCAGAACGGACCGAACTGAATCAGGTAGGTGTTGAAGGTCTCGTTCTGTGGGAGCACCGTGCCGATGACCGAGGCGATGCTCACCACCACCAGCAGGGTGATGGCCAAGTTCATCGAGCCCAGGAATTCGAGCCAAATGCCGCCCAGGCTCTTGCGCGGTTGTCCGCGAGAGTCGGGGCGGCTGGCGCTCATGCTGGCGGCGGTCTCGGCCATGGCTCGCGTTCTATTGCTCGGTCAGTGGGTCATCAAGGGTGTTGGGGGGAAGTTGATCACACTCTTCTCGCGCCTTCCTTGCCCGGGGTCAAGGGGTCGTTCGCGCCCCCGCTTTCATGGCGAGGGTTGGCACTGGAGCAAGGCCGCATCGCTGCGGCCTTCTCTGCCCGGATCACACCGACTTTCGCTAGCCGGTTGGATAATGACCCGTCAGCGACTCGTTAGTCGGCTGCCACTTCCCGCGGGTAGAGGCCGCGCACGTAGTGGGCAAGCGCCTGAATCTCGTCATCGGTCAGTTCGGCGGCGATTTCGTTCATCATGCCCGCCAGACCATAACCGCCTCGATCACCAGATCGATAAGCCATGAGGGTATCGCTGGTGTATTCGACTTTCTGCCCACTCAGCATGGGGTAACCACTGCTGGGGACACCCAAGCCCGCCGGGCCATGGCAGCTTATACAGGCCGGGACGCCACGCTCGGCAATGCCGCCCATGTAGATGCTGCGGCCGGTGGAGAGGAGTTCTTCGGGGGTTTCGCCCACTTCCGGCTCGAGCCCTTCAAAGTAGACCGCCAGATCCGCCATGGTCTGCTCGTCGAGGTTGGCGGCCTGTCCAAGCATGATGGCGTTTTCCCGCTCGCCGGACTTGTAGAACTGCAACTGCGCGAAGGTGTAATCGGCGTGCTGTCCGGCCAGATTGGGCCATTCACCCATGTTGCTGACGCCCTTGGCACCATGACAGGCGATACAGGTCTGGGCGGCTTCCTCGCCGCGCACGGGGTCGGCGTCTTCCAGCTGCGCGTGGGCCATGGGAGCCGCGAGCAACAGGGCGGCGAGGGCGATCGACTTCTTGGGGATCATGGTTGGCGGTAACCTCCGGTACAATCGCTGACTTTATACCAACGGCCCCTTTGGCGGTCAATTTCCATCAGGGTCAAAACCCGCATGCCACTTGACTATCGTCGGACCCAGTTTCTGCTTTCCGCCCCGGAACCCGAGCAGCTCCCCGCCGACCTGGGCGCGGAGGTGGCCTTCGCCGGCCGCTCCAACGCCGGCAAATCCAGCGCCCTCAACGCCATCACCGATCAACGGTCGCTGGCCCGCGTCAGCAAAACCCCCGGCCGCACCCAGGCCATCAATGTTTTCCCGGTAGGGGACAGACACTCTGCTTCGGTAGAGGACAGACACTTTCCCGCGGCGGAATATCGGCTCATTGATCTACCCGGCTATGGGTATGCCAAGGCGCCGGAGGCATTGCGACGTCACTGGCAACGGGCCCTGCCGGCTTACCTTGAAGGCCGCCAGAGCCTGCGAGGGCTGGTGGTGATCATGGACATCCGCCATCCGCTGGGACCGCTGGACGAGCAGATGCTGGCCTGGGCCAACGCGGCAGAGCTGCCGGTGCACGTCCTGCTGAGCAAAGCGGACAAGCTTCGGCGGGGCCCGGCGGGCAACACTTTGCAGCGCGTACTGCCCGCCATGCGTGCCATCTGCCCGGCCAGTACGGCTCAGCTGTTCTCGGCGACCAACCGCCAGGGGGTGGACGCGGCGAGGCGGAAGCTGGATGAGTGGCTGCTGGGGTAATGGTGGCGACGCCGCTGAGCCGGGGGCGGAGCAACCCTGCCCGACACCCGGCCATGCGGCGCCATCGGACATAAAAAAACCCCGAAGGCCATGGGGGGTAGCCTTCGGGGACGTCGGACTCGGCCTTGGGGGCACAACCGAGCCCGAAGACCCGCTAGAAAGGGAGGGAGTAGCGGGTCGCGCCGGGCACTGGCGCATCTGGTATGACCAAACCCGACGAATGGAAGTTCACCACCAATGGATAATCAATGGGCCGCTTCCCAGTTCTCGCCGATTCCCACTTCCACTTCCAGGGGCACTTCCAGCCGGGCCGCGTCGGCCATGAAGCCGCGCACGCGCTCGCTGACCTCGTCAATGTGTCTGTCCTCTACCTCAAGGACGAGTTCGTCATGGACCTGCATGACCAGTGTGGCGCCGGGGGATTCGCGCCGGATCCAGTCGTCGACGGCGATCATGGCGCGTTTGATGATGTCCGCTGCCGTGCCTTGCATGGGGGCATTGATGGCGGTGCGCTCGGCGTACTGGCGACGCTGGTTGTTGCGGCTGTTGATTTCGGGCAGGTAGAGCCGGCGGCCAAAGACGGTTTCGACATAGCCCCGCTCGTGCGCCATGTCGCGGGTCTGGTCCATAAAAGCACGGACGCCGGGATAGCGTTCGAAATACCGGTCGACGTAGGTCTGCGCCTCACCCCGCTCAATGCCGAGCTGGCGGGCGAGCCCCCAGGCGGACATCCCGTAAATCAGACCGAAATTGATGGCCTTGGCCGCGCGGCGCTGATCGCGGCTGACCTGATCGGGCTCGCCGCCGAATACTTCGGCGGCGGTGGCGGCGTGAATGTCCTGACCCTCGGCGAAGGCCCGCAGCAGGCTCTTGTCTTCGGAAAGATGAGCCATGATTCTCAACTCCACCTGGGAGTAGTCCGCCGCCAGCAGGCGATGTCCGTCAGTGGGAATAAAGGCGCGCCGAATCCGCCGGCCCTCGGCGCTGCGCACCGGGATGTTCTGCAGATTGGGGTCGGAAGAGGACAGACGCCCGGTGGCGGCCACCGCCTGGTGGTAGGACGTGTGGACGCGCCCGGTTTCCGGGTTGATCAGCGTCGGGAGCTTCTCGGTATAGGTCGACCGCAGCTTGGAGACGCCACGATAGTCGAGGATCAGGCGGGGCAGCTCATGACCCTGTGCCGCCAGCTCCTCGAGCACCGACTCGGCGGTGGACGGCGCTCCCTTGGGGGTCTTTGAGAGGACAGGCAAACCCTGCCGTTCGTAGAGGATTTCCTGGATTTGTTTGGGGGAGCCGAGATTGAAGGGCCCGCCGGCGGATTCGTGCGCCTTTGCCTCGAGGGCCAGCATGGTCTCGGCGAGCTCACCGCTCTGCTCCGCCAGCAGTCGGGCATCCACCCGCACGCCGGTCTGCTCCATGCGGGAGAGGACAGGCAAAAGCGGGATCTCGATTTCCTCATACACGGCCTTCGGGCCTTCGCGTTTGCCAAGGCGCGGCCAGAGGTGTTCGTGGAGCCGCAGCGCAATGTCGGCGTCCTCCGCGGCGTAGGGCGCCGCGTCCGCCAGCGCCACCTGATCGAAACTCAGCTGCTTGGCGCCTTTGCCGGCGACCTGCTCGTAGGTAATGGTCTGGTGATCCAGGTACTTGAGCGCCAGCGAGTTCATGTCGTGGCGGCTGGCCGTGGCATCCAGGCAGTAGGACTCGAGCATGGTGTCGTGCACCACGCCTCGCAGCGTAATGCCGTGATTGGCCAGAACGCTCATGTCGAACTTGAGATTCTGGCCGAGTTTGTGTCTGTCCTCTTTCTCGAGCAGTGGCCTTAGCCGCTCCAGCGTCTTGTCTCGATCCAGTTGCTCGGGCTGGTCAGGACCGGTGTGTGCCAGTGGCAGGTAGGCCGCGGTGCCGGCTTCCACGCAGAAGGACACCCCCACGACACGGGCGCGCCGGTACTCCAGGCTGTCGGTTTCCAGATCCAGAGAGAACACCGCCGCCTTTTCCAGCCGATCGATCCATTCTTCCAGGGTCTCTTCGTCCTGGATGCAGGTGTAGTCAGTTGGGGGACAGTCGAATTGGGAAGCTGATGTTTGACTGTCCTCTACCTCGGCATTGTGTCTGTCCTCTACCCGCAGTTCGCGCAGCCAGCTGTTAAAGCCGAGGCGGCGGTAGAGGACAGACAAAGCGTCGCGGTCGGGATCGTTGCGGCGCAGGTCGGTGGGCTCGACGGGGAGGTCGACGTTGCAACGGATGGTGGCGAGTTCGCGGGAGAGGTCGAGGGCGTCCAGGTGTTCGCGCAGGCTCTCGCCGACCTTGCCGCCGATCTGGTCGGCGTTGTTCCGGATGTCGTCCAGGGAGCCGAACTGGTTCAGCCACTTGGCGGCGGTCTTGGGGCCGACCTTGGGGACGCCAGGGATGTTGTCGGAGCTGTCCCCCACCAACGCCAGATAGTCGATGATGCGCTCCGGCGGGACGCCGAACTTGTCCACGACGCCATCGTGGTCCAGCACGGTATTGGACATGGTGTTGAGGAGGGTGACGTCACCATTGACCAGCTGGGCCATGTCCTTGTCGCCGGTGGAAATCACCAGCTCCAGGCCGGCGGCCCGCCCCTCAACTGCCAGTGTGCCGATGACATCGTCGGCCTCGACGCCGGTCACTTCGACCAGCGGCAGACCCATGGACTCGACCACCTCTTTGAGGGGGGCGATCTGCGCCGCCAGGTCCTCCGGCATGCTGGGCCGATTGGCCTTGTACTCGGCAAAGAGGTCGTCCCGGAATGTCCGCCCCGGCGCGTCAAAAACCACGCCGATATAGACCGGCTGGTAGTCATCCAGCAGCCGCCGAAGCATGCTGATCACGCCATAAATGGCGCCGGTGGGATCGCCCTCGGGGCTGGTGAGCGGTGGCAGCGCGTGGTACGCGCGGTACAGGTAGGACGAGCCATCCACCAGGACAAGGCGCTTGGCAGCATCGGACATGGAAGTTTCCTCGTATGGTCGCGCGTCGGCGCGGATCAGACGCGCTCGAGATTGGCGTAGGCGGCCACCAGCCATTTCTGGCCCACCTGATCGAAGTTGACCTGGATGCGGGCGTTCGGCCCGCTGCCCTCGCAGTCGAGCACAACGCCCTCGCCGAACCGGCTGTGCTGGACTCGTTCACCAAGGTTGAACTGGGCCTCGGCCACGGGTCCGTTGCCGAAGCCGTTGGCCGCGGCGCCCGGGCCCGTGACCGAAAAGCGCGCCCGCACTTCGTCCACCAGTTCCGGGGGCAGCTCCCGAATGAAACGGGAGGCGATGCCGAACTCGTCCCGACCGTGCAGCCGCCGCCGCTCCGCGTAAGTGATGACCAGGCGCTGGCGCGCCCGGGTGATGCCCACATAGGCCAGTCGCCGCTCCTCTTCCAGCCGGCCGGGCTCTTCGGCGGACATGCGATGGGGGAACAGGCCCTCTTCCAACCCCACCAGAAACACCACCGGAAACTCGAGGCCCTTGGCCGAGTGCAGCGTCATGAGCTGGACACAGTCCTCCCAGGCATCTGCCTGTCCCTCACCGGCCTCCAGCGCTGCATGGGAGAGGAAGGCGGTGAGGGTGTCCATGCCGTCCTCGATGGTGGCGTCCTGCTGGAAGTTGCGGGCGGCGGTAATCAGCTCGTCAAGGTTCTCAAGGCGGTCCTGGGCCCGCTCGGAGCGGTCCTTGCCGACGTGCGCCCGAAGCCCGCTGCGGTCGAGCACCGTCTCCAGCTGGTCCGCGAGGTCGCTGTCGGCGGTCTCGGCGTCGAGGCGGTCAATCAGGCCAACGAAGGCGCCCAGCGCGTTGGCCGCCCGGGCTGGGAGGACACCGCGGTTTTCCATCAGTCCCACCGCCGCGCGCCAGAGACTGACGTCCTGCTCGCGGGCGTTCAGGCGGATGGCTTCAAGGGTGCGGTTGCCGATGCCTCGGGTCGGGGTGTTGATGATGCGCTCCAGCGCCGCGCTGTCATCGCGGTTGGCAATCAGGCGCAGGTAAGCCAGGGCGTCCTTGATTTCTGCCCGCTCGAAGAATCGCAGCCCGCCATAGACCCGATAGGGAATGCGGCGTGAAAGCAGGGCCTCCTCGAAGGTCCGGGACTGGGCGTTGGAGCGATACAGGATCGCCGTGTCACTGCGCGCCAGGCCCTCCTCTTCCACAAGGGTCTGCAGGCGCTCGACCACGAATCGGGCCTCGTCCTGCTCGTTGAAAGCGGCATACAGCGCAATGGGTTCACCCTGCTGACCCTCGGTCCAGAGCTTTTTGCCCAGCCGGTCGCTGTTGCGGGCGATGAGGGTGTTGGCGGCCTCGAGAATGGTGGCGGTGGAGCGGTAATTCTGCTCCAGCCGCATCACCCGGGTGTCTCCATAATCGGTGCGGAATTGCTGCAGGTTCTCCACCCGCGCTCCGCGCCAGCCATAGATCGACTGGTCGTCGTCGCCGACGATAAAGACGTCGGCCTCGGGGCCGGCGAGCAACTTGAGCCACTGATACTGGATGCCGTTGGTGTCCTGGAATTCGTCCACCAGCACGTGGCGGAATCGCCGGCGGTAGTGGCTCAGCAGTTCCAGATGGTTCTGCAACATTTCCACCGTGCGCAGCATCAACTCGGCGAAATCCACCACGCCGGCACTCCGACAGGCGGCTTCGTAGGCGGCGTACACCCGGGCCATCTGACCGCTGTAGGGGTCGCTGGTGTCGAGATCTTCCGGACGCTCGCCGGCGTCCTTGCGGGCGTTGATGAAGCCCTGGATCTGACGCACCGGCCAGCGGTTCTCATCAATCTCGAGATCCCGCATGACGCGCTTGACCAGCCGGCGCTGGTCCTCGCTGTCGAGGATCTGGAAACCCTGGGGCAGGCCGGCCTCCTGCCAGTGAAGTCGCAGCAGGCGATGAGAGAGACCGTGGAAGGTGCCTACCCACATGCCGGAGCCGGAAATGCCGAGCAACTGCTCGATGCGGCCCCGCATTTCGGCGGCGGCCTTGTTGGTGAAGGTGACTGCCAGCAGATTGTACGGCGTGGCGCCCTCCACACGAACCAGCCAGGCGGCGCGGTGGGTCAGGACTCGGGTCTTGCCACTGCCGGCGCCCGCCAGCACCAGGGCGCGGCCCAGCGGTGCGGCGACGGCTTCGCGCTGAGCATCGTTGAGCGGGTCAATCAGATCGGAGACGTCCATGCGTCCGAAGTATATCAGCGGGCTGCCGGGCCGAGGCAGCGGAACCAAGCCGCGGCGATTCAGGCAGCGACGAGTTCCCGCACCGGCGGGAGGTCACGAATGAGCTGGGCCAGTGCCTCCACCAGCTGGTTACGGGCACAGCCGCGTCGCCGGTAAATGGCGAGCTCCCGGGTCGGCGGGTTGGCGGCGAAGGATCGAATGGCGAGGGACTCGGTGCCTGTCCCCAACTGATGGACGGCCAGCATCGGCAGCAGGGTGATCCCGGCGCCGGAGGCCACCATCTGGCGCAGGGTCTCGAGACTGGTGGCCCGGAAATCCTGCTGCTGCTGGGCGCCCACCCGGGAGCAGAAATCCAGGGCCTGGTCGCGCATGCAGTGGCCTTCTTCCAGCAGCAGCATGCCAAGGGTGTCCAGGTCGCTGCGCCTAATCGCGGGACTGTCCGCCAACGGATGATCGGCGGGGAGCGCCACCAGGAACGGTTCGTGGAAGAGATGCTCGGCGATCAAACGATCTTCGGGGATGGGAGTGCCCATGATGGCAGCGTCCAGGCTGCCTTCTCGGAGCCGCTCGATGAGGCCGCTGGTGCGCTCTTCGTGCAGCAGGACATTCAGGCTTGGGAACTGCTGCCGCAAAGCGGGGAAGAGGTGCGGAATCAGGTAGGGGCCGAGGGTGGGAATCACCCCGAGGCGCAGGTCCCCGCTCATCGGATCCCCGGCCGCCCGGGCGGCATCCACCATGTCGTCCACCTCGCCGAGGATCCGCCGGGCGCGGTCACTGATGCTGCGGCCGATGGGCGTCACGATGACCCGCTTGCTGGTGCGCTCCACCAACTGGACGCCGAGATACTCCTCGAGCTTTTTGATTTGCGTGCTGAGGGTGGGCTGGCTGACAAAACACGCCGCCGCCGCCCGACCGAAATGCTGGTGATCTGCCACCGCCACCAGATAGCGCAGATCCCGGAAGTTGATGTGTGTCATCGGATCATTCGCCGCTCCAGATTTTGTGAGTTTATCGCGTTGGGGGCGGCGGAGCGAAGTAGGGGACAGACACTTTTGGAGGTCGGGGGCAAAGGTAGGGGACAGACACATTTGAGCGGACACATTTGAACGGACGCGCTCACGAATAGAGGACCGCTCAGAGATAGAGGACAGTCAAAAGACGGGCAAAAAAAAACGCCGGTGCCCAGCAGACACCGGCGGTGGTTGGTTGGTCTTTGGCTAGCGCTGAATCAGGCGTCGCCGGCCAGGCAGCCAGCCAGGCTCTCCGCCATCTGCATCATGAGCTGGGAGTAGAAATCCGGGCCCTCGGGAATTTCCGTGCCCAGCGGATCCAGCACGGCGGTACGGGCGTCGGTTCCTTCCATCACTGTTTCCACCATGGCCGGGTTAAACTGCGGCTCGGAGAAAACACAGCTCACGCCAAAGTCCCGAACCCGCTCCTGGACGCGAGCAATGCGAGAGGCGCTCGGGTCGGAGGCATCGGTCACCGAAATGGAGCCGACGGCTTCTACCCCGAAGCGGTACTCGAAGTACTGATAGGCATCGTGGAAGACCACGAATGTCTCACCCTGCACCGGCTCTACCAGCGCCTCGATGTCCGCGATCAACGCTGTCATACGCTCCTGACCGGCGTCTGCGTTGGCCTGATAAGCATCGGCATTGGCGGGATCGACTTCAGCCAGCGTATCAGCGATCACTGAGAGCCAGACACGGGCGTTGACCGGATCCAGCCAGGCATGAGGATCCGTCCCCTCATGGGCGTGGTCATGGCTATGGCCATGATCGTGGTCGTCGTGGCCGTGGTCGTCATGACCATGCCCGTGATCATCGTGCCCATGATCGTCATGACCGTGCCCGTGATCATCGTGTCCATGGTCATCATGGCCGTGCCCGTGATCATCATGCCCGTGGTCGTCGTGACCGTGCCCGTGATCATCGTGCCCATGATCGTCGTGGCCGTGGTCGTCATGACCGTGCCCGTGATCATCATGCCCGTGGTCGTCGTGACCGTTGCCGTGGTCATAACTGTCCATGTGATCGCGGTACTCGTGCTGCACTGCACCTTCTGCTGTCAGCAACTCCACACTGACGGCATCGCCCGCCAGGTTACGCAGGGCGCGCTCGAAATTGGGCGCGAGGGATTCGCCGGCCCAGAAGACCACCTCGGCTTCTTCGAGCGCCGCCGCCTCGGACGGCCGCAGGGAGTAATGGTGGGGGGACGCGCCCCGCCGAATGATGAGACCCGGCTCATCCACGCCATCCATGACTTGTGAGACCAGAGAGTGAATCGGTGCAATATCCGCCACCACTTTGGGAGCCGCCGAGACCGGCAACGCCAGCATGATCGCCGCACCCGCGGCGACCGCTGCGCCCAGCGGACGATTCAGCCATTTGCCTGTCCCATAACGAGGTTCCCGCAAGGAACCATGGGGTTCATTCAACATTTCAGTCTCCTTAAAACTTTTGTCTGTCCCGTACCGGAGGAATCGTGACAATTCCAACCCATGAACGGAATGTTATACTATATCATATTTTAGTTCTTCCGGAAGTATCCCGACTGTGGCACTGTCCCGCTCCACCATGGCGATGAACGACGAAATCCTCATTCAGGCGAGCGGCCTCGGTGTCCGTCTGGGTGGGAGAAGGATCCTGGAAAATGTGGACTTCGCGGTCCGCCGTGGTGAAATTGTGACCGTTGTCGGGCCCAACGGCTCGGGAAAATCAACCCTCTTGAGGGCTCTTATCGGGGCAGTTGCGCCATCTCGGGGCTCCGTGGAGCACCAGAAGGGATTACAAATTGGCTACGTCCCGCAGCGCCTGCACATTGATCCCACCCTGCCGCTGACGGTCGACCGTTTTCTGAACCTGCCTCGCCGGCACGCCCGGGAGGACATCGCCAAAGCCCTCGGGCGAGCCGGCCTGCCGGAATATGGCAACGCCTCCATGGCGTCTCTGTCCGGTGGTCAATTTCAACGGGTACTGATGGCCCGCGCGATTCTTGACCAGCCGCAGCTCCTCATGCTCGACGAGGCCTCCCAGGGGCTGGACCAGACGGGCACGGCGGATTTCTACCGCCAGGTGGAAGAAATTCGGGACACGCTCGGATGCGGGATCATCATGGTGAGCCACGATCTTCACGTCGTGATGCGGGCGGCGGATCGGGTGGTCTGCCTCAATCAGACCATTTGCTGTCAGGGCCATCCGGAAGCGGTGTCGGCGGACCCTGAATATCACGCGCTGTTCGGAGCTGGCGGCGACGAGGCGCTGGCGCTTTTCCGCCACGATCCGCACCAGCATCCCCACGACCCGCCCCTCGAGTCCGGCAATGCCGGGGACTCTGAGACGAAAAAGGCGTCGTCCGATGCTGGATGACTTCATGGTTCGCGCCATCCTTGCCGGCCTCGGCGTCGTGCTGGCGGCGGCGCCGCTGGGGTGTTTTGTGGTCTGGCGGCGAATGGCGTTCTTCGGTCATGCGACCGCCCATGCGGCGGTACTGGGTGTCGCCCTTTCGCTGGCGCTGTCGGTGTCCATTTTTGCCGGCGTGCTGGTGATTTCTTTGATGATGGCGGTGCTGGTCACGGTTCTGACCGGCCGCGGTTACGCCATGGATACCATGCTGGGCGTCCTCGCCCACGCGGCGCTCGCGTTCGGACTGGTCGCCGTGTCCTTTCTGACGGACATCCGGCTGGATCTGATGGCGTACCTGTTCGGGGACATTCTCGCCGTCCGGCGAGGCGATCTGGCGATCATCTGGGGCGGATCGGCGCTGGTCATCGGATTAATGGCCTGGCGTTGGCAGCAGTTACTGACCGCCACGGTCAGTGCCGACCTGGCCTACGCCGAGGGCTATGACCCCCAGCGGGAGGAGCTGATTCTGACCATCGCGCTGGCCATCGTGGTCGCGGTCGCCATCAAGGTGGTCGGCATCCTTCTGATCACCGCCCTGCTGATCATTCCCGCCGCCGCGGCCCGGCCATTCTGCAGCACGCCCGAGCGCATGGCCGCCGGCGCTGCGGTGGTGGGAGCGGCTTCCATCGCCGGCGGGTTCTGGGGTTCATGGCATCTGGACACTCCCGCGGGAGCAACCATCGTCAGTGTCTCCGCGATCCTGTTTGCCGCCCTGAACATACTTGGGCGCCTGCGCCCCGGCGCCAGCTGAGTCCCGCGCTGATTGACAGGGCTCGGCGTCGGCTGTGAATCTGCAGTGACTTTGTGTGGTGGTCACGGAGAACCGACATGGCGATAGACATTCCCGGCCTTTCCGACGAACAGGGCCATCAGATTTTCAAAACGGCGGCGGACTGGGCCTTTAACGCCATAACCATCACCGAGGCCTTGCCCGCCGGCGGCGCGGGTCCCATCGTTTATGTGAACGAGGCCTTCACCGAAATGACCGGCTATGCCCCGGAAGAGGTCCTCGGCCGAACGCCCGGCATGCTTCAGGGCCCCAATACCGAGCGGGAGGTGCTCCAGCGACTCGCCGATCAGATCGAGCGCGGCGAGGTTTTCCACGGAGAAACCATCAACTACCGCAAGGACGGTAACGAATTCATCCTGGAGTGGATCGTGATTCCCGTGAAGAAAGGTGAAACCGTCACGCATTATGTGGCGGTTCAGCACGACGTCACCGGACGGCTATAGACGCTGGCGCATCGTCGCTAGCGGAGGGTCGAGAGGGCCGTATCCAGATCGTCGATCAGGTCCTGTGGGTCCTCCAGGCCGATGTGAAGCCGCACCAGATCTCCGCGCTCACTCCAGTCATCCACGCTCCGATTGGCGGCCACGTCGCAGGGCAGCGCCAGGCTTTCAAACCCACCCCAGGATGCACCGAGCCCGAAGAGGGTGAGGTTTTCGACGAACTTTTTTGTCTGTCCCCTAACTTCCCCGGCGAGCTCCACGGTGAACAGGCCCGCGGCGCCGTCGAACTGGGATTGCCACTGCGAATGATCCGGGCTGGACGGCAGCACGGGGTAGAGAACGCGGGCAATGGCGGGGCGGGACTCCAGCCAGCCGGCGACCTTCAGTGCCCGTTCAGCATGGGCGGGATATCGCACGTGCAGGGTTCGGGCCCCGCGAAGCGTCAATGCGCAGTCATCCGGTGAAACGGAGCAGCCGAGGAGTGCTCGGGTTCGGTGAAGCGTCGGGAAAGTGGATGACTCCGCCGTCACGGAGCCAATCAGCACGTCCGAGTGACCGCTGAGGTACTTGGTACCGGCGACAATCGAGAGGTGTGCACCATGCTCGAGAGGCCGATAACAGAATCCGGACGCCCAGGTGTTGTCGCAAACGACCAACAGATCGTCATGCTGCCGAGCCAGCTGCGCCAGCGTGCCGATGTCCTGGAGTTCCATGGTCACCGAGCCCGGAGTCTCGGTGTAGATCATGCGCGTGCTATCGCGAATTAAGCGCTGGATGTCGGGCTCGCGGGGGCTGTAGAAGTCAAAGCCGATCCCGCGCTCGCCGAGGAATCGATGCAGCAGCCTTCGAACCGGCGAGTAAACCGTGTCGACCACTAGGACATGATCGCCTGGCTTTAGGTAACCCAGGAAAACGCTGCTGATCGCCTCGAGGCCCGAGCTGAAAATTTTGGTTCCGAACCCGCCTTCCAGTTCGGTGATGAATGCCTCGAGGGCGAATGTTGTGTCTGTCCCATGAATCCCATAAGCCGAGACTGGCTCCCCGGCCCGGCTCCCGCGCTCGGCTGCATCCATCGCGTCCAGACTCTCGAAATCTACGGTTGACGCCCGAACCACCGGCGGATTGACCGGCCGGCTGCCCGCCCGGTACTTCGGCCGCCCGGCATGCACGATCCGCGTATCGCGTTTCACGATATGTTCTCCTTGACCGAGATAGGGGACAGACACATCTTGGCAGCCTGCTCAGAAAAAACCTACGGCACTCAGGCTGATGTCCGAGAGTCGGAACTGTAGGCTGAGAAAGCTAGAGGACAGACACCAACGTTCGCTGACATGAGTCAGCCAGGCAGCAATGGAAGGAGGATCTGAATGGAAGTGCTCTACACAACGACCGGCACCGCCACAGGCGGGCGCGATGGGCATGCATCAATCGATGACGGCTCGCTGGATGTGAAACTGACCGCGCCCAAGGAGCTGGGTGGACCCGGCGGCGAGGGAACCAACCCAGAGCAGTTGTTCGCCTGCGGCTACTCGGCCTGTTTCCTGGGTGCCATGCAGTTCGTCGGCGGACAGGAAGGCATTAAAGTGCCGGCGGAAACCAAAGTCACGGCCAGCGTCTCGCTCGGCAAACGGGATGATGGAGCGGGTTTCGGCATCGCCGTTGATCTCGCCGTTGAGCTGCCCGGGCTCGAGCCTGCCGAAGCCGAAAAGCTTATGGAAAAGGCCCATGTCGTGTGTCCGTATTCGTACGCAACCAAGGGCAATGTTGAAGTCAGCACGACGCTGAAGTAGCGGAGATCTGCCTGAGCCGGGCACTCCGAAGTGCCCGGCCTGTTTATTCGGTTACGGTGACTACGAGCTCGCCGACCCCTTCAATCAGACCATCTATCCGATCACCCCGCTGAACTGGCCCCACCCCGCTTGGCGTCCCAGTCATGACCACATCGCCGGCAGCCAACTCAAAACGTTGTGAGAGGTTCGCGATGATTTCGGGGACAGTCCAAATCTGCTGATTGAGATCGCCCCGCTGACGCAGCTCGCCATTCACCCGGAGCTCCAGAGCACCGCTGGTCGGATGACCGATCGCCGAAGCCGATTGCAGCATCCCGACTGGCGCAGACCGGGGAAACGCCTTGGCATCAATCCATGGCCTTCCCTTTGCCTTCGCCTCCGCCTGGATATCGCGACAGGTCATGTCGAGGCCCACGCTGTAACCCCACACACACCCGAGCGCTTCTTCCTCGTCGATTTGGCGCCCGCCCTGTTGCAGGAAGACGACTAGTTCAAGCTCGTGATGAACGTCCTGGCTGCGGGCTGGGTAAGGAAACAGCCCATCCACCACCAAATCCTGCGGGTTTTTCTGAAAGAAAAAGGGCGGCTCCCGATCGGGATCATGCCCCATCTCCACCGCGTGATCCGCGTAATTCCGGCCAACGCAATAGACCCGTCGGACCGGGAAGAGCTCACCGTCAGCGGTTGGTAACGCAGGCGTCGGCGGCGGCGGAAAGGTGTACTGCGGCGATGTCATCCTGACCCTCCCGTGAGGAATAAATTGCGCAAAGTGTCTGTCCCCTAATTCCGGACAAGGCCAACGATGTGAACCAAATCCCAGCGAATGGTGAGCCGATCTGGGACGCTGTGGCAAACCATCCGCAAAACCACAGCGCCATGACACTGCCTCGAAGCCAACTGGTAAACCTTGATACAACGCCGTACTACCACATTACGTCACGCTGCGTGCGCCAGCAGTTCCTGTGCGGTCGGGATCCGGAAACGGGGCGGGACTTCAGCCATCGTCGCGAGTGGATCCGCTCACGAGTTCGGCTTGCGGCCTCCGCGTTCGCCATTGAGGTTCATGCATACGCCATCATGTCGAATCACTTTCACCTGGTGGTGCGGATCGCTCCATCGAAGGCTGTCAATTGGAGCGACCGCGAGGTCGTACGGCGATGGCGGCAGGTTTATCAAGGGCCTCCGGTTATTGATCGCTATGTCCAGGGCCAGCCAATGTCCCGAGCAGAGCGCATGCAATTGCATGTGTTGATAAAAACCTATCGTGCCCGACTGGCCAGCATTTCCTGGTTCATGCGGGCTATCAATCAGCCAATCGCGCGCATGGCGAATCGCGAAGACGACGTCACCGGGCATTTCTGGGAGGGTCGATATCGGAGCCAGGCGCTGCTCTCCGACCGAGCGGTTCTGGCGGCCATGGCCTACGTCGATCTCAACCCCATTCGCGCTGGACTCGCGACCACTCCGGAGCAGTCAAACTTTACCTCGATACAGGACCGAATAAGGCAGCGAATACCGCTGGACGAGCCCCTCCTGCCGGTCTTCGGCAGTCAGGATTCGCCATCGGAGGCCCCCTTGAGTGTGGGGGAATACCTGAACCTGGTGGACTGGTCTGGTCGCGCGGTTGCCTCAGGAAAGCCAGGCAAAATACCACGCGCCCTGCCGGGCATATTCCAGCGCCTCGACTTACAGCCCGAGGGCTATGTCCGGTTCGTCTCGCAAAGCAACAGTCGTGTCTGCATCTGGTTCGGCCCTGCGGAATCAATCAGGACAGTAGCAGCTAGGCTCAATCGGAAATTTTTGCGCGGGCGGTCTCTCAGAGAGTCCCTGTTTTACTCGAGCCGCGCCAAACCCGCCTGATCCAGGGTCTCCATGGACAATTGCTCGCCCGTCCTTTGGCCTGGGGCCACTTGGGTGGTCATCCACGAGCGACCCGGCTCCAGGTCGACCCGTGCCAACTGCCAGATAAAGTTGTAGAAGCCCCCATCCTCAGCAAGCACGCGCACCGCATACGCCGCGTTGTCTTCGTCCCGGCGCATCTCTCTGACCTCGCGGAAGCGGTGACCCACCAGCGGCCGATAACCCGGGCCATTCACCATCCGGATAAAGCGCGATAGCGGACCCGTCATTGCGCGGTTTCGAGGGTGCGCAAACTTCCAGACCTGCTCGATGCCCGCATTAGGGGTGGGCTCGTCATTGCGCTGCAGCGCATCGAGCTGAATGGCCACCACCTCCTGAGGGCTCCACTGCGGCCCCGCTTCGAGGAACTCCTTTGCTGCAGTGACTTTGCCGGATGCGAGGGCGAGGGCAAGTAAGAGGACAGACAAATACCCGCATTTGACTGCCTGCCCCACAGAGGTAACCACCCGAGACCCTCGTGTCTGTCCCATAACTTCTCCCCGGGCCTCAGCCCTCCGCTTTGGGCAACCACGCTTCAGGGGTTAAGGTGACTCTAAAGGTTGGTGCCTGTCCACTACCGAGGGCCATATGATCCAGACCAGTTCGAGCGCTCAGATCAGCAGGCCGCCGGAACAGGTGTTTGCGTTTGTCGTTAATGATTTCGTGCGCAACTATCCGCGCTGGTCTCCGGAGGTGAAGAGCCTCAAGCCCTTGAGCCAGGGCCCGTTGGTCCCGGGCTGGCGCGCACGTCAGGTTCGCGTCGATCAGGGACGCCGCACGGCGACGGATTTCGAGGTGGTCGAATTAATCCCTCAGCAGCGCGTCTCATTCCGCGGCGTCAAGGATCCTTATTTCATTGACTTTCTCTTCACCGAAGCCGGCACAACGGACACGCAGCTGACATTCTCGTTTGAATTAGGCCAGATCGGCCTGGCTTTCCGCCCGTTCGAAAAACTGATCCGTCACGCCGTACAGAGCGGTGTGGACCGGGTAACACGCAATCTCAAGATTCTGGTCGAGACGGAAATGCCCTAGGCGCTCGCCTTGACCCGTAGATATAGCCAGGAGCAAAACGATGGACTTCACCCCTGAAAAGGATCCCTGCATCATCCCCAGCGTGTTGACGCAAATACTCGACACCTGCGTTAACGGCATCACGCTGTCCGATCCCGATCAGCCGGACAACCCCATCGTCTTCGCCAATCAGGTCTTCACCGAGATGACCGGCTATCCCCAGGAAGAGATCATCGGGCGCAACTGCCGCTTCCTGCATGGTGACGACCGGGATCAGCCCGGGCTTGAGGCTATTCGCCAGGCCGTCGCCGAAGGCGGCCGGACTGAGGTGGTGCTACGGAACTATCGCAAGGACGGCACCTTGTTTCATAACCAGCTGACGATCCAGCCGCTGCGGGACGAGCAGGGCAACCTGATCTATTACCTCGGCGTTCAGTACGACATCACCTCGCTGGTTCAGGCCCGCCAGGAAGCCGATCGCATGGCCCTCATCCTCAATCAGAACCCGGACAGCTGACCAGAGACTGAACGGCGGCCGGTCACGTCCATCTAACCGCCGGAGGGCGTTGCCCTCGATGCGAGAGTTTAGAGGACAGACAAAAACCGGTCGGCCAACGGCCGCTAGACAGAGACCACTCCGAGCCGACGCGACAATAAGGCGGCCGCAAACGGAGTGCTGAAAGCTGGAAGGAGCAACTGAATGCGACTCGAGGACAAAGGATTCATCGTTACCGGCGGTGCCAGTGGAATCGGTGAGGCGACAGTGCGCCGGATCGTGCATGAGGGTGGGCGCGTCATTATTGCCGATCTGGATGAGGACAAAGGCCAGAGCCTGGTGGATGAGCTGGGTAAGGACGCGGTGAGATACCTGAATGTCGATGTCTCGGATACAGGACAGGTGGAGGCTCTGTTCGAGGCCACGGAGCGATTCTGCGGCGTTGATGGCTTGTTCAATAACGCGGGAATCGGAGCAATTACGCCCAGCGCAGACACCACCGACGAAGACTGGCAGAAAGTCATCGACATCAACCTCAGTGGTGTCTTCAAGGTGGCCCGCTCGGCGCTGCATTACATGGTTCCGCGCCGGAGCGGCAGCATTGTGAACTGCGCCTCGATTCTTGGACATGTGGGACAGTCACAAACCCCGGCCTACAGTGCGGCCAAGGGCGGAGTGATCAATCTCACCCGGACCCTTGCGCTGGAAACTGCTCAGCAGGGGATCCGCGTGAACAGTGTCTCCCCGGGCTATGTGCGGACTCCCATCCTCGACGTGCTGGACCAGGAAGCGCTGGATTTCCTTACGTCACTGCATCCCATTGGTCGGTTGGGCCAGCCCGAAGAAATCGCCAACGCGGCGGTATTCCTGCTCAGCGACGAAGCCAGCTTTATCACGGGTACTGACCTGCTAGTGGATGGTGGCTTCACCGCTGGCAAATCCTGAGTCGGTGTCCGGCTCCCGTGAAATACGGGACAGACACATGGCTCAGGACCCATGCCCCGCATGACCTCGATAGGGGACAGGCAAAATCCTCATCCCGCTGGGTGGGCGAGGAGCATGGTGGCGGCGATGAGGAGAGTGGCGACGGCGAAGGGAAGGTTCCATTTGAGTACTTGGCCCGGGCGGATGCCGTAGCTGCCCTGGATGGCGAGGTTCATGGCGGAGAGGGGGCTGGCGGAGACGCCGATGCCCCAGGCGGCCAGAAAGACGCTAGCCAGAAGGCTGGGGTCGGGGTTCAGGGGGGCGACCAGGGGCGCGGCAGCGGCGACGCCAATGACGGGGTGCACTCCGACAATGGCGGCGGCCACCAGCGCTGCGAGTAATAAGGCGGCTTCCCGACCGCCAAAATCCTGCATCGGCAGGGACAACTCGGTCACGGCCATTAGCACCGTCAGACCGGTGGCCATGACGCCAGCGCTTAAAAACAGCACCAGTTCGCCCTTCATCGCTGGGAGGCCTCGGCGGAAGTGGACAGTCACTTCATTGACGACCGACCGGCGGCGGACGGCCAGGGTCACCACCGTCACGCTGGGGGCAAGCAACGCGATCAAACCGAGAATGGAGAGGTCCGCTCGCCAGCCGTGGGCGGCCAGTATCAGCGCCGCCAGCAACGCAGGCAGCCAGAGGCTGGATACATTCAGCGGATAACCGCGAAAATCCTCCGCGCCAAGCCGGCTAACGTCGCGATAGGTCAGCAGCAGCGACAACAGCGCCAATGGCAGACCGAAAGCCAGCAATGCGGGCAGTCTGGCCCCGGGGGCGTAGGTCAGCGCCGCGGCCATGGCAGCAAAGAATGGCGACCAGAAGGCGGCGGTGCCAAACCCCCGCACCAATGCGACGTACTGCTGGCGGCTGAGACGGTCCTCGCTGCTCATCCGCCGGGCCATGATGAATACCGTGGACAGGTTGACCACCGCGCCAAAAAGGTGAACACCCGCCAGGGTGCCGGCCAGACTGCGACGCCCCGTTGGCACCCTGGCCACCGAGGGATCCGGCGGGGCGGTGATCAGGCGCAGAAAGCTCACCGCCGCCAGCATGGCGATCAGTTTGGCGTTGATCGCGATGGCGTCTTGCCACGGCAGGTCACCCACGCGGATGGCCGTGCCGGGGCCGACGCCAACCACACCGGCACCCATTCCCAGAACGCCGACCAGCAGCAGAATGCCGCTCTGAACGCGGATTCGGCGGGGAACATCGGCCCAGAGAAGCACGCCGGCCAGCCAGGCCGCCGCGCCGGCGTACACCCCGGCGATCCAGCCGGGCAGACTCGCCAGAACCGCCAGAATGATGCACACGGCGAGGCCGATGCCGGCCAGCGTTTGTCGGGTTTGCGGGCTAATCACCGCGGGATTGTAACCCCGGTGACGTCAACCATCAGGCGATAAGCGTGAGCCGGTTCAGCGTCCCAGGGTGATAACCGCCGCCTCACGATCCCAGAAAAGTGCGAAGCGACGCTGCTCGATGGCCATGAACACCAGCTGCCAGCCCTCCGCGGCCCAGCGATTGAGTTCGCCCTCAATCACCGGCATCGGCAGACCCGTGGCCCCCAGCAGGACGGCCTTGATCCCTCCATCGGTGACATGAATGACCTTGTACTCGTGATAATCGGTGCGCTGCGGCGCCGTCATGGCTCCCTCCGTTTCGGCTAGGACGGAGGGTTACTCTACGGTTACCGATTTCGCCAGGTTGCGAGGTTGGTCAACGTCAGTGCCTTTGAGCACCGCCACATGATAGGCAAGCAGTTGCAGGGGTACGGTGTAGAGCACCGGCGCCAGCACTTCGTCCACGGTGGGAAGGGTCAGGACCTGACAGTCCTCGGCGGTGGCCGGCGCGGTGGCGGCATCGGCGAAAAGATACAGGCGTCCACCGCGGGCACGGACTTCCTGCAGATTGGATTTCAGTTTTTCCACCAGCTCGTCATTGGGCGCCACGGTGACCACCGGCATTTCGGCGTCCACAAGCGCCAGCGGGCCATGCTTCAGCTCACCGGCCGGATACGCCTCAGCGTGGATATAGGAAATTTCCTTGAGCTTGAGCGCGCCTTCCATGGCGATCGGATACTGGGTGCCGCGGCCCAGGAACAGACTGTGGTGCTTGTCCACGAACTGCTCGGCAAGCGCCTCGATCGGTCTTTCCAGCTCGAGCACCGCTTCGATCTGACGTGGCAACTGCCGCAGCCCGGTCACCAGTCGCTCCTCATCCGCGGACGACAGTCCATGGGAGCGGCCGGCGGCGATCACTGTGAGCAGCAACGCCACCAGCTGGGTCGTAAAGGCCTTGGTGGAAGCGACCCCGATTTCAGGACCCGCCCGGGTCATCATCACCAGGTCGGACTCCCGCACCAGTGAGCTCTCCGGCACGTTGCAGATGGCCAGCGACGCCAGATAACCGAGCCGCCGGGCTTCCCGCAGCGCGGCCAGGGTATCGGCGGTTTCCCCGGACTGGGAGAGGGTCACGAACAGCGTCCCGGGGGCGACCACATGACGCCGATAGCGGAATTCGCTGGCCACTTCCACGTCGCAGGGCAGACCCGCCAGGGATTCAAACCAGTAACGGGCCACCATGGCAGCGTGGTAACTGGTGCCACAGGCAACGATCTGAATTCGCCGGGCTTCCTTGAGGACGGCGGTGGCCTCGGGCCCCAGTGCTTCAGGAAGCACGTGACGCTCGGCGATGCGGCCCTCCAGGGTCTCGGCGATGGCCCGGGGCTGCTCATGGATCTCCTTGGCCATGAAGTGCCGGAAATCTCCGCGCTCCGCCGCGTCGGCGGTGAGCTCGGTGGTCCGCACCGGGCGCTCCACCCGGCGACCATCGGCGTCAAACACCCGAAGCTCGTGCCGGGTAATGTCCGCCACATCCCCTTCTTCGAGGTAGACGAAATCCCGGGTCACCGGCAGCAACGCGGCCACATCCGAGGCGATGAAATATTCGCCAATGCCGACCCCCACCACCAGCGGACTGCCGCGGCGTGCCGCCACCAGCCGCTGCGGGTCCCGGCGGCTGATGACGCCGAGGGCATAGGCACCGTCCAGTTCCCCCAGCACACCGCGCACGGCGGCGAGCAGATCATCACCGGACTGCAGTCGAGCATGTACGGCGTTGACCACGGCCTCGGTATCGGTCTCGGAGGCAAACTCGTAGCCATCGGCGGTCAGCCGCTCACGCAGGGTTTCGTGGTTTTCGATAATGCCGTTGTGAACGATGGCGACATCGTCCCGTGCCACGTGAGGATGCGCGTTGGCCTGGGTGGGTGCGCCGTGGGTGGCCCAGCGGGTGTGGGCAACACCCAGGTGACCGTTCAGCGGATCACTGTGCTGGGCGGCTTCCAGCGCCGCGACCTTGCCCACTGCCCGGTGGCGGCGCAGGGCGCCACCGTCGGTCATGACCGCCAGACCGGCGGAATCATAGCCTCGGTACTCCAGTCGCCTCAGACCCTCAAGAAGAATCGGTGTGACGTCCCGCTCGGCGACCGCGCCGACAATTCCACACATCCCTGCGCTCCTGTCTGCTATTCCTCGGGGGACCCCGACCGCCATCCCGGGATCTGTCGGGGCCGACGATCGTCGACGGCCAGCGTATCATCCGCCACGTCATCCCGAACCGTGGTCCCGGCGCCGATCACCGCGTTGTT
The DNA here is from genome assembly GCF_009676705.1 of Spiribacter sp. 2438. Taxonomy (GTDB): domain Bacteria; phylum Pseudomonadota; class Gammaproteobacteria; order Nitrococcales; family Nitrococcaceae; genus Spiribacter. The sequence continues at coordinate 1,884,545 of NZ_CP046046.1, forward strand.
GCCGATGGAAAGTGGCGCCACCAGTGCGCTGTTGGACCCGACAAAAACGCCATCACCAATCCGTGTCCGGTGTTTTTTCCGGCCATCGTAGTTGCAGGTAATGGTGCCAGCGCCCACGTTGACGGCGGCACCGAGCTGCGCATCGCCCACATACGACAAGTGGTTGATTTTGCTGCCGGCGCCGATTTCGGTCTGTTTGGTCTCGACGAAATTGCCGATGCGGGCCCCCTCTGCCATGCGGGTGCCGGGCCGAAGCCGGGCAAAGGGGCCGATCCGGCAGTCCGCCCCAATGTGACTGTCCTCTATCTCGCAGTGGCCGAGCAGCTCGGTGCCGGCGGCAATGTGACTGTCCTGTATTCGGCAGAACGGCCCGATGCGCACGCCATCGCCGAGGACGACATCGCCCTCGATGAGGACGTCGACATCGATGTGGCAGTCGCGGCCGACTTCGAGGTGGCCCCGCAGGTCGAAGCGCGCCGGATCGCTGAGCCCCAGGCCGTGGTCCCGCATCAGCGTCTGTGCCTGGCGTTGCTGCCAGGTCCGTTCTACCGCCCCCAGCTGAGCCCGGTCGTTGACCCCCTGAACCTCCGAGGGGTCGGTGCAGACCACCGACGACACCGGCACCCGGGACAGACGAGCCTGGCCGATGCAATCGGTGAGGTAGAGCTCCCCTTGAGCGTTGCCGGCATCCAGATTGTCCAGCCAGACGCGCAGGTGCCTTGCCGGCAGGCACAGCACGCCGGTATTGATCTCGCGAATGGCGCGCTGCTCTTCCGTGGCATCTTTTTCTTCGACAATGCCGGTGATCTGACCCGCGGCGTTGCGAAGGATCCGGCCATAACCGGCGGGGTCATTCACCTCGACGGTTAGGACCGACACCCCGTCCGCCGCTGCTTCGACCAACCGCCGGAGGGTTTTGACGCGGATCAGCGGCACGTCGGCACAGAGCACCACTACCTGATGGTCGTCGGGTACGGCGGGTAGCGCCTGGGCCACCGCATGGCCAGTACCCAGCTGTTCCGCCTGGTGGACCCATCGAAGTGGCAGGTCCTCGTAGAACTCGGACACCACGCTCTGCACCACGCCGCCGGCGTGGCCGTAAACCACGTCGATGGACTGGGGGTGCAACTGGTTGGCTGCATCTAGGACTCGTCCGACCATGGGCTCGCCACCCACCGGGTGGAGAACCTTGGGGGTGTCCGAGCGCATGCGCCGTCCTTCGCCGGCGGCGAGGACGACCACAGTGAGCGGAGGTATTGTCATGGCTGAGCCTCGGTTCGGTGGCAGCAGGCTGCCACCACGGGTCAGCGCTGCGCTTTCTTGCGGAGTTTCTGGATCGTACGCAACTGAGCGGCGGCTTCCACCAGTTCCGCCTGGGCCCGGGCATAGTCGATCTCGCTGCTCTGATTGGCCAGCGCATCCGCCGCCCGGCGCCGCGCCTCTTCGGCGGCGGCCTCGTCAATGTCATGGGCCCGGGTGGCGGCGTCCGCCAGTACCGTCACCACATGAGGCTGGACCTCCATGGTGCCACCGGTGACGTAGAAGAACTCTTCGTTGCCGAACTCGTCCCGGACCGTGACCTCGCCGGGCTGGAGCTGGACCAGCATGGGCAGATGGCGCGGGTAGATGCCCACTTCGCCTTCCGCAGCCCGGGCGAGAACGAAGGAGGCCGTCCCGGAATGGATGGCCTCCTCGGCGCTGACGATATCGATGTGCATGGTCATGGCCATATCGATCACCTTACAGGTTGGTGGCCTTCTCAACCGCCTCGTCGATGCTGCCGACCATGTAGAACGCCTGCTCCGGCAGGTCGTCGTGCTCGCCGTCCACAATCGCCCGGAAGCCACGGATGGTCTCCTTCAGGGAGACGTACTTGCCCGGCGAACCGGTAAACACCTCCGCCACGAAGAACGGCTGGGACAGGAACCGCTGGATCTTTCGCGCCCGGGTGACGGTGAGCTTGTCGTCTTCCGAGAGCTCGTCCATGCCCAGAATGGCGATGATGTCCTGCAGCTCCTTGTAGCGCTGCAGCACCTGCTGGACGTCCTGAGCCGTGTCGTAGTGCTCCTGACCCACCACCTGGGGATCCAGCTGACGGGAGGTGGAGTCCAGCGGGTCCACCGCCGGGTAGATGCCCAGCTCGGCGATGGAGCGCGCCAGCACCACGGTGGCGTCCAGATGGGCGAACGTGGTGGCCGGAGACGGGTCGGTGAGGTCGTCCGCTGGCACGTAGACCGCCTGAATGGACGTGATCGAACCCTTGCTGGTGGAGGTAATGCGCTCCTGCAGAACACCCATTTCCTCGGCCAGCGTCGGCTGATAACCCACCGCCGACGGCATGCGGCCAAGCAGTGCGGACACTTCCACCCCCGCCAGGGTGTAGCGGTAGATGTTGTCGATGAACATCAGCACGTCACGGCCTTCGTCACGGAAGAACTCGGCCATGGTCAACCCGGTGAGCGCGACACGCAGGCGGTTGCCCGGCGGCTCGTTCATCTGGCCGTACACCAGGGCGACCTTGTCGAGCACGTCCGACTCCTTCATCTCATGATAGAAGTCGTTGCCCTCACGGGTCCGTTCACCCACGCCGGCGAACACCGAATAACCCGAATGCTCGATGGCGATGTTGCGGATGAGCTCCATCATGTTGACGGTCTTGCCCACGCCGGCGCCGCCGAACAGGCCCACTTTGCCGCCCTTGGCGAACGGGCAGAGCAGATCGATCACCTTGATGCCGGTCTCCAGCAGCTCGGTGGACCCGGCCTGCTCCTCATAAGTGGGCGCCTTGCGGTGAATCGGCCAGGTCTGCTCGGCGCCGACCTCACCGGCATCGTCCACCGGCTCGCCGAGCACATTCATGATGCGGCCCAGGGTCTTCTCACCCACCGGTACCGAAATCGGCGCGCCGGAGTTGGTGACCTCGACGTTGCGCTGAAGGCCGTCGGTGCTGCCCATGGCAATGGCCCGGACGACGCCGTCACCGATCTGCTGCTGGACTTCGAGCACCAGATCCTGACCACTGACATTCAACGCGTCGTAGACCTTGGGCACGGAATCGCGGGGGAATTCGATGTCCACCACGGCACCGATGATCTGGACGACCTTTCCTGAACTCATAGCGCGGTTCCTCTTCGCGAAAGCGTTTTGTTCGTTTGAATCCGACCGTCCACGCTAGACGGCCTCGGCGCCGGCCACGATCTCGGAGAGTTCCGTGGTGATCGCCGCCTGCCGAGCCTTGTTGTAGGCCAGGTTGAGGTCGTCGATCAGCTTTCCGGCGTTGTCGGAGGCGGACTTCATCGCCACCATGCGTGCGGCCTGCTCACAGGCAATATTCTCTACAACCGCCTGGTACACCAGAGACTCCAGGTAGCGCTCCAGCAGCAGGCCGAGTGCCGCCTCGGCAGAAGGCTCATAGATGTAATCCCAGGTGTGGGTGCGTTTCTGAAGCTCGATTTCTTCGCTCTCCGGCAGCGGCAGAATCTGCTCCAGGGTTGGCTGCTGCGTCATGGTGTTGACGAAGCGGTTGTAGCAGATGGTGATGCGGTCGAGCTTGCCCTCGGCAAACTGATCCATCATCACTTTGACCGTACCGATCAGATCCTGAAGGCGGGGAATGTCCCCCAGCTGAGACACCTCGGCGACGATCGGCGCACCCAGGCGGCTGAAAAACTGAATCGACTTGGAGCCCACGGTGCAGAGCTGCAGCGAGCGCCCGGCGTGTTCCTGATCCCGCATGTCCTTGATGATGGCGCGGAACAGGTTGTTATTCAGTCCGCCGCAGAGCCCGCGGTCACTGGCGACAATGATGTACCCGACGTTGTTGACCTCCTCCCGCCGCTGCAGGAAGGGGTGTTCGTACTCCGGGTTGGCCTTGGCCAAATGACCGATCACCTGGCGCATCTTCTCGGCGTACGGCAGCGCGGCCTGCATGCGCTGCTGGGCGCCACGCATTTTCGACGCCGCCACCATCTCCATGGCCGTGGTGATTTTCTGCGTGTTGCCAACACTCTTGATCTGAGTGCGGATTTCCTTTGCGCCGGACATGCCTTAGCTACCCCGTGCCGTTACCAGGAACCGGACGATTTGAACTCGTCCAGCGCCTTGCGCAGCTGACCCTGAATCTCGTCGCTGTAATCGCCGGTCTCGTTGATCTCCTTGATCAGGGCCGCGAAGTGGTTGGCGACATACTGATGCAGTGCGGCCTCGAAGCGGCCGACTTCCTTGTTCTCGAGCTCATCCAGGTAACCCTCGTTGAGCGCGAACAGGGAGACCGCCATGAACGCCACCGACAGCGGGGCGTACTGGCCCTGCTTGAGGATCTCCATGGCCCGCTGGCCGCGTTCCAGCTGCTTGCGGGTGGATTCATCCAGATCCGAGGCAAACTGGGCGAACGCCGCCAGCTCGCGATACTGCGCCAGTGCCAGTCGAATACCACCGCCGAGCTTCTTGACGATCTTGGTCTGGGCCGAACCGCCGACTCGCGAGACCGACAGGCCGGCGTTGATGGCGGGCCGGATACCGGCGTTGAACAGGTCGGTTTCCAGGTAGATCTGTCCATCGGTGATGGAGATCACGTTGGTGGGCACGAATGCCGAGACGTCGCCGGCCTGAGTTTCGATGATGGGCAGGGCCGTCAACGAACCGGTCCGGCCCTTCACCTCGCCGTTGGTGAGGCGCTCCACCTCGGCTTCGTTAATGCGGGCGGCGCGCTCCAGCAGCCGCGAATGCAGATAGAAGACGTCACCCGGGAACGCCTCACGGCCCGGCGGGCGGCGAAGCAGCAGCGACACCTGCCGATAGGCCACGGCCTGCTTGGAGAGATCGTCGTAAACAATCAGGGCGTCTTCGCCGCGGTCGCGGAAGAACTCGCCCATGGTGCACCCGGCATAGGGCGCGATGAACTGCAGCGCGGCGGACTCGGCGGCGGAGGCCGCCACCACGATGGTGTGCTCCAGAGCGCCATGCTCCTCGAGCTTGCGCACCACGTTGGCAATGGATGCGGCCTTCTGGCCCACCGCCACGTAGACACACTTAATGCCGGTGCCCTTCTGGTTGATGATGGCGTCCACGGCGACGGCGGTCTTACCGGTCTGGCGGTCGCCGATGATCAGCTCACGCTGGCCGCGGCCCACAGGCACCATGGAATCGATGGCCTTGAGACCGGTCTGCACCGGCTGGTCCACCGACTGCCGGGCAATCACGCCGGGCGCGACTTTTTCTACCGGCGCCGTGGCCTCGGTGGCGATGGCGCCCTTGCCGTCGATGGGCTCGCCGAGAGCGTTCACCACGCGGCCCAGCAGTGCCTCACCGATGGGAACCTCGAGAATGCGGCCGGTGGTGCGAACGCTGTCCCCTTCACTGAGCTGGGAGTAGTCGCCCAGGATCACGGCGCCCACCGACTCGCGCTCGAGGTTGAGCGCCATGCCGTAGGTCTCGCCGGGGAATTCGAGCATTTCGCCCTGCATGGCGTCGCTCAGGCCGTGAATACGCACGATGCCGTCAGTCACGCTGACCACCGTGCCTTCATTGCGAGCCTCTGCCACCGCCTCGAAGTTTTCGATGCGCTGTTTGATGAGGTCGCTGATTTCCGTGGGATTGAGTTGCATCTAGTCTGTCCTCTTAACGGCTCAGGGCGCCGGTCAGGCGCGTCAGTTGGCCGCGCACCGATCCATCAATGACCAGGTCACCGGCGCGGACAATCGCCCCGCCAATGAGTGTTTCGTCGATTTCCGTGTCCAGTCGGACCTCGCGGTTCAGCTGCTCTGACAGCGCTTTGGCCAGCCGCTGACGGGCCTCGTCGTCGAGTGGCTGAGCGCTCACCACCTTGGCCTCGAGGGTGCCCTCATGGGTTTCCCGCAGGCTCTGGAACTGGCGGTTGATCTCGGGCAGCACCAGGATGCGACCGCGCTCGGTGAGCAGCCGAATCAGGTTCTGAAGCTTGGCCGGCAGAGCCTCGCCACCAATTTCAATCAGCAGGGACGCCTTGTCCGCTGGCTCGACCTTGGGACTGCGGAGCACCTGATCCACGGATTCGTGACTGACGGCCTCCGCCGCCCGCTCCAGACCGGCTGACCAGCCGGCAAGATCATCGGCGTCGAGGGCCACCTGAAAGGCGGCTTCCGCGTAGGGCCGGGCAACGGTAATCGACTGCGCCATCGTGCCTGCCTCAGACCTGCTCGGTCAGTTCGTCGAGCATTCTCTGATGGGTGCTCGCATCCACCTCGCGCTCGAGAATCCGACTGGCACCCAGAATGGCCAACTCGGAGACCTCGCGACGCAGGTCCGCTCTGGCCTGAGTGAGCTCATGCTGAATGCGGGCCTCGGCGGCCGCGCGCTCACGTTCAGCCACCGTGCGGGCTTCCTCGCGGGCTTCTTCGACCAGGGCCGAGCCCTGCCGATTGGCCTTTTCGACGATTTCCGCTGCCTGGGACTTGGCCTCGCGAATGTGCTCGGCGGCGCGCTCCTTGGCCAGTTCAAGCTCATGCTGGGAGCGCTCGGCCGATGCCAGACCGTCGGCGATACGCTTCTCGCGCTCGCTCATGGCCTGTTTGATCGGCGGCCAGACGTATTTCATCGTGAACAGGATGAACAACGTAAACGTGATCATCTGTCCAAACAGTGTGATGTTGATGGCCACGGTTCAGCCCTCCCTTCTAACCGATCAGGTCAGAGCGCCGAGCAACGGGTTGGCAAACATCAGAATGGCGGCAAATGCCACGCCGATGATGGACAGGGCGTCGAGCAGACCGGCGACGATGAACATGCGGACCTGCAGAACACCGGCGACTTCCGGCTGACGAGCGACGCTCTCCAGGAACTTCCCACCGAGCACGGCAAAGCCGATGGCGGTGCCGACGGCGGCGAAAGCAAAAATCAGCCCAATGGTGATGGCAGTGAATGACTGCACCTGAGCGATGTGAGCGGCAGTTTCCATGATTCCTCCAAGCAAGGGTCGTTAAGTTGAATCCAGAACGATCAGCCCCCGGGGGCGCCGATCAGTGTTCCTCGTAAGCCAGGCCCAGGTACACAACCGTGAGCACCATGAAAATGAAAGCCTGCAGCGGAATGACGAGAATGTGGAATATCGCCCAGGCGACGCCGGGAATCCACTGCGCGTAAATCGGCAACAGGGCAATCAGAATGAAGATGATCTCGGCCGCGTAGAGGTTGCCGAACAGCCGCATTCCCAGGGAGATGGGCTTGGCAATCAGCTCGACGATGTTGAGCATGAGGTTGGCCGGCCAGAGCAGCGGATGGGCACCAAACGGGTGACAGAAGAGCTCTTTGGCGTAGCCGCCCCAGCCCTTGCCCTTGATGCCGTAGATCACGATCAGCGCCAGCACCGTCAGCGAGAGGCCGAAGGTGGCGTTCATGTCCGCCGAGGGCAGAATTCGGATGTACTCGATGCCGACGAACTTAAGCAGTTCGGGGAACAGGTCCACCGGAATCAGGTCCATGAGGTTCCAGAGGAACACCCAGACAAAGATGGTGAGCGCCAGTGGGGCGACAAAATCCTTGGGGCCGTGGAAACTTTCGCTGACCTGGTTATCGATGAATTCGACGCAGGCTTCGACGGCAGTTTGTATGCCGGTGGGCGCTTCGACGCTGGCGCGGCGCGCCACGGCGTAGAAAATGCCGATGAAGACGAATCCCAGAAGCCAGGACACCAGCAGGGTGTCGATGTGCAGCGCCCAGAAACCCTCGCCCACGGTCATGTGGACGAGATGATGCGTGACGTACTCCGTGGCTCCACCACCAGCTGCCATGTCTGACTCTACTCCGTCTCGTCCGCGTTTATTCGATGTCGCCCAAAAGAACCAGCCCGTAGGCCGCCAGCGTGAGCGCCAGCGTGGTCACCAGGGCGGCGGCCTGGTCGCGGAACAGGAAAACGCCAAAAAATATCAGCCCCGTCCCCAGCAGCAGCTTCATCGCTTCTGCCCGGTAAAACCCGCCAAGCATCGCCCGGGGATCCTCCGCCGAGCCACTGACCGCCCACTTGAGCGCCACGTACCCGGTCATTGCGACGCTGATGCCCAAACCGGTCAGCGCCGCCAGTGCCGCGATGGGTCCCCCGATAAACCACCAGAGGGCCGCCGCGGCCAGTCCGATGACCAGCTGAAGCCGAACGATGCGCAGGGCGACTCGTCTCAAACTTCACCCCCGACCGTTGGTCGAACGGGGTTGGTCAAGGCGCCGGAAGTGTAAACGAACCGCATCACCGCTTCAACGGATGTGCTCAAGAATCCCGTCCAGCTCGTCAAGGCTGTTGTAACGGATGACCAGACGCCCCTTGCCGCGTTGGCCGTGCTCGATCCGAACACTGGCACCGAGACGGTCGGCCAGATCCTGCTGGAGACTGCGGATGTTCGGATCGGTGGAATCTGCAACCGGCGTTTCCGCCGCACCGGCCTGAAGCTGGCGAACCAGCGCTTCGGTCTGGCGGACGGTCAGGCCCCGGCGGACCACCCTGGCGGCGGCTTCGGCCTGTTGGGACTCATCGAGGGAGAGCAGGGCCCGGGCGTGACCCATCTCCAGCTCACCGGCGGCGATGTGGCGTTTCACCGCCGCGCCCAATTCCAGCAGCCGCAGCAGGTTGGATACGCCCACCCGGGATCGCCCCACCGCCTCGGCAATGGCCTGGTGGGTCATTTCGAATTCTTCGCTGAGGCGCTTGAGCGCCGTGGCCTCCTCCAGCGGATTGAGATCTTCCCGCTGGATGTTTTCGATCAGCGCCACCGCCACCGCCATCTCATCGGGAATGTCCCGAATGATGGCGGGGATGGCCTCCAGCCCGGCCAGCTGGGCCGCCCGCCAGCGCCGCTCACCAGCGATGATTTCGTAGCGCTCTGCCCCGGGCAGCGGCCGCACCACGATGGGCTGCACCACGCCCTGAGCCCGAATCGAATGGGCCAGTTCCTGCAGGGCGGCCGGATCGAATTCCCGACGCGGCTGATACCGGCCGCTTTCCAGCTGGTCCAGCGGCAGATCCCGGAGATCGGCGTCGGGGCCCGCGGGGGTTTCGCCGGTGGCTTCGCCCAGCAGGGCGTCCAGCCCGCGTCCCAGACCACGACGTCGATTGCTCATGCCACGCCTCCTGCGGTGGCGGCGTTGGCCTGCTGACGGTTCAGCAGTTCCGAAGCCAGCGCCATGTAGGCGACCGCGCCCCGGGAGCTGCGGTCATACTGAAGCACCGCCAGGCCGTGGCTGGGAGCCTCGGCCAGGCGCACGTTGCGGGGAATCTGGGTCCGGTAAACCTGACCCGGAAAATGCTCCAGCAACTGAGCCCCCACCTGGTTGGACAGATTATTGCGACCGTCGAACATGGTCCGGACCAACCCCTCGATCCGCAGGGCCGGGTTCACGGTCTGGCGGATCCGCTCGATGGTATTGAGCAGGGCGGACAGCCCCTCGAGTGCGTAGTACTCGCACTGGATGGGGATGAGCACCTGATCGGCGGCCACAAAGGCATTCACCGTCAGGACGTTCAGTGCCGGCGGACAATCGATGAGAATGTGGTCGTAGCCGGCGCGAATGGGCTCCAGCGCCTCGGCAAGACGCTTTTCCCGGCCGTCTCCCGTGCCGGTCAGGGCGACTTCTGCGGCGGTCAGGTCGCCGTTGGCGGGAAGCAGGTCGAATCCCCCGCTGAGCCCGGTGCATCGAACCGCCTCCGCGGATGCTTCACCCATGAGCAGTTCGTAGTTGGTGGCCTCCACCGCGCTTCGATCCAGGCCCGCCCCGACGGTGGCATTGCCCTGGGGGTCCATGTCCACCAGCAGAACCCGCCGGCCATTGCCGGCCAACGCCGCGGCGAGATTGACGCAGGTGGTGGTCTTGCCGACGCCGCCCTTCTGATTGGCGACGGCGAGGGTCTGGGTCATGGCGAATTCCTCATAATGAGCAGTTGACGTTCCGCATCCAGACCGGGCACGTCAAGTGTCTGCCAGCGGCATGATACGCCGTCCTCCTTCAGACCTGCCAACTCCGCGGGCTGTCGGCGCCCCTTCATGGCGAGCGCCGGGGCGCCCGGGCGCAGCAGGTGGGAGACTCCCCGCCAGAAGGCGGCCGCGTCCGTGAATGCCCGACAGATCACGGCATCGTAGCCGGACTCGGGGGCGTGGTTTTCGAGGCGGTCGTGAACCACCTGAACGTTGCCGAGCTGCAGTTCCAGGCAGGCCTGCCGCAGAAATCGGACTTTCTTGCCGTTGGATTCCAGCAGCGTAATCGGTCGGTCCGGGTCGGCCATGGCCAGTGGAATACCGGGCAGGCCGGGGCCCGTACCCACATCCAGTAACGTCCCGACGGGCAGCCAGGGGCGAACCACCAGGCTGTCCAGCAGATGTCTGGGGATCATTTCAGCGGGATCACGAACCGCTGACAGGTTATAGACCCGGTTCCAGCGCACCAGCAGATCCCGATAGGCCAGCAGGGGCTGTGCCAGATCGACGGGCAGGGAGAGCTGACGAAGCGCGGCGGTCAGTAATGCCCGGGGCGGGCGATCCGCGCCCACTCAGGCACTCTGCCGGGACGGTCCCCGACGCAGATGCACCATCAACAATGACACCGCCGCCGGGGTCATGCCGGGGATGCGGGCGGCCTGACCCAGGGTGGCGGGTCGATGGCTGGCGAGCTTTTCCCGAACTTCGGCGGACAGCCCCGGCACGGCCCGATAATCCAGATCCTCGGGCAGCACCAGGTGCTCGCTCTGCTCATGCCGGCTGACCTGGTCCGCCTGACGTTTCAGATAGCCGGCATAACGGGCACGAATGGTGACCTGTTCGCGAACGCGGGGCGCCGGATCGGCCGCGTCCATGGCCGGCAAGTCGGCCAGCTGCTCATAGTCCAGCTCGGGCCGTCGCAGCAGACCCAGCAGGTTCTGCTCTCGACGAAGCGGCTGACCAAGCCGCGCGGCGCCGGCGTCCTCACCCAGGTCCTGAGGACGCACCCAGGTGGTCTCGAGCCGGCGGTATTCGACGTCGATGGCGTCCCGATAGGCTTCAAAGGCCTGCCAGTCAGCGTCGTCCAGCAGCTGATACTGCCGCGCCACGGGCATCAGGCGCAGGTCGGCATTGTCCTCCCTCAGCTGCAGCCGGTACTCCGCCCGGGAGGTGAACATTCGATAGGGCTCGCTGGTGCCCCGGGTGGTGAGGTCATCCACCAGAACCCCCAGATACGCCTCATGCCGCTGCGGCACCCAGCGCGGCAGGTCGCGAACCCGGGCCACGGCGTTGATACCGGCCAGCAATCCCTGGGCCCCGGCCTCCTCATAACCCGTGGTGCCATTGATCTGCCCGGCCAGCAGCAGGCCCGGCAGGTGCAGGCTCTCCAGGCTGGGCTGCAGATCGCGGGGGTCGAGGTAGTCGTATTCGATGGCATAACCCGGGCGAGTGATGCGGGCGGATTCCAGTCCCTCAATGCTGTTCACCAGCGCCACCTGGGTGTCGTAGGGCAGGCTGGTGGAAATGCCGTTGGGATAGATCTCGCGACTCTCCAGGCCCTCGGGTTCGAGGAAGATCTGGTGGCCGTCCCGATCCGCAAAGCGCACCACCTTGTCCTCGATGGACGGGCAGTACCGGGGGCCGACACCGTCAATTTCGCCGCTGAACATCGGCGAGCGATGCAGATCACCCTGAATGATTTCGTGGGTCCGCGGGTTGGTGTGGGTGATGTGGCAGGGCACCTGCCGCGGGTGCTCGTCGCCACGACTCCAGCGGGAGAAGTAGGGGGCCGGGTCGTCACCGGGCTGCTCGGCAAGCCGCGACCAGTCAATGCTGCGGGCATCAATGCGGGGCGGGGTGCCGGTTTTAAGTCGACCCACCCGCAGCGGCAGCTCGCGCAGACGCGCGGCCAGTGCGTTGGACGCCGCGTCGCCGGCCCGACCGCCGGAACGGTTGTGGTCACCGATGTGGATTCTGCCGCCCAGGAACGTCCCCACGGTCAGCACCACGGCGCCGGCGCGCAGCGACAATCCCATGCCGGTCACCACGCCCCGAACCTCGCCGTTCTCGACAATCAGGTCCTGGACCGTGTCCTGAAACAGGCTCAACGATTCGAGGCCTTCGAGCTCCGCCCGAACCGCCTGCCGATAAAGCTGGCGATCGGCCTGGGCCCGGGTGGCCCGAACGGCGGGGCCCTTGCGCTGATTGAGGGTTCGAAACTGAATGCCCGCCCGATCGATGGCTCGCCCCATGATGCCGCCCATGGCATCGATTTCGCGCACCAGGTGACCCTTACCGATACCCCCGATGGCCGGGTTACAGCTCATCTGGCCGATGGCATCCAGGCTCTGGGTCAGCAACAGGGTGCGAGCGCCCATGCGCGCCGCCGCGCTGGCCGCTTCGGTGCCGGCGTGGCCGCCCCCGACCACGATGACGTCGTGTATCCGATTCAAATCCATGGGGCGCAATGATACCGGCGCCGTCCGTCACCGGGAACCACAACGTCCCGGCCCCGCCGGCGGCGCGGGCTATTTGCCGATACAGAAGGTGGAAAAGATGCGACCCAGCAGATCTTCCGTGCTCACCGCGCCGGTGATCTCGCCGAGCCGGGTCTGGGCCTCGCGCAGGGACTCCGCCACCAGTTCCTCGCCCGCACCGCTCCGGGCGGCGTCCTGGGCCTCCTCTAGCGCCAGCGCGGCGGCGTCCAGTGCCTGGAGATGGCGTCGCCGGGCAATGAAAACGGCCTCGCCATCGTCCAGGCCAAGGGCGGATCGCAGATGCTCGCGAAGCGCCGGCAGCCCGGCGCCGGTGAGTGCCGACACCGCCACGCCGTCCTCATGGGCGCCCGCCACCCGGCCGCTCAGATCGATCTTGTTCATCACCCGACTCACCGGTACGCCGGCCGGCAGCTCCTCGTCCATGGACGCTTGCCGTTCGGTATCGTCCTCAACCAGCAGGATACGGTCGGCATCCGCCATGGCCGCCCGGGCGCGGCGCACGCCCTCCTGTTCCACCACGTCACCCCCCGCGCGAAGGCCGGCGGTGTCCAGGACCCGCAGTGGCAGGCCATCCAGATGCAAGTGGGCGTCGAGAACGTCCCGGGTGGTGCCGGCCAGTTCGGTGACGATCGCCGCGTCCCGCCCCACCAGGGCGTTCAGCAGGCTGGACTTGCCCGCGTTGGGCCGACCGGCGATGACCACCGTGCGACCCTCCTGGAGCTGCTGCCCCCGGCCCGCTGCGGTGCGGGCCCGGGCCAGTTCATCCGCCAGCGCGTTCAGGCGCGCGGTGAGACTTTCAAGGGCAAGGCCTTCCAGTGGCTCTTCCACAAAGTCGATGCTGGATTCGAGGTGCACCCGCAGGTCGGTGAGCTGGTCCACCAGGCGCTCCACCGTGCGACCGAATTCGCCCTGCAGAGACCGGATAGCGGCTTTGGCGGCGGCTTCGCTGCCGGCCTCGATCAGATCCGCCACCGCCTCGGCGCGGGTGAGATCGATGCGGCCATTGAGAAATGCGCGGCGGCTGAATTCGCCGGGCTCGGCCAACTGACACCCCAGCGACAGCAGCCGTTGCAGAAGCCGATCCATCACCACCGGCCCGCCATGGCCGTGGAACTCCACGACATCTTCGCCGGTGAATGATCCGGGCCCCGGAAACCACAGCACCAAGCCCTCATCCAGCGCCTCGCCTTCGGCGTTCACGAAGGTGCGAAAGGCGGCCTGGCGGGGCGGCGGCAATCGGCCCGCCATGGACTCGGCCAGGGTCTGGCAAAGCGGGCCCGAGGCCCGAACAATGCCCACCCCACCGCGCCCCGGCGGCGTGGCCACGGCGCAAATGGTGGGGGTGGTGGTCATGTCAGCTCTTCGCGCCGGACTCGATGCGCCGGGTGATGAACCATTGCTGCAGAATCGACAGGCTGTTGTTGGTCACCCAGTAAAGCACCAGACCCGCCGGGAAGAACATGAAGAACACCGTAAACACGAACGGCAGCCCCATCATGATCTTCTGCTGAATGGGGTCCATGGGCGCCGGATTGAGCTTTTGCTGCAGGAACATGGTCGCCCCCATCAGCACCGGCAGGATGAACCACGGATCCCGCACCGACAGGTCATTGATCCACAGAATCCAGGGTGCCTGGCGCAGTTCAACACTTTCCAGCAACACCCAGTAGAGGGCGATGAACACCGGAATCTGGATCAGGATGGGCAGACACCCGCCCAGGGGGTTCACCTTCTCCTTTTTGTAGAGCGTCATGAGCTCCTGGTTCATCGTCTGCTTGTCGTCGCCGTAGCGCTCGCGCAGTTTCTGCATCTCGGGCTGCAGCTTGCGCATGCGCGCCATGGAGCGATAACTGGCCTCGGAGAGTTTGTAGAAGACCAGCTTGATGCCCAGGGTCAGCAGAATGATGGACCAGCCCCAGTTGCCCACCACGCTGTGGATCCAGTCCAGGGCGATGAACAGGGGCTTGGAAATAATGGTGAGCCAGCCGTAATCCACAGACAGGTCCAGGTCCGTGGCGATGGCCGACAGACGATCCTGCTCCTTGGGGCCGACAAACAGCCGGGTTTCGAACTGGCCGCTCTCCCCCGGGGCCACTTCGAACCAGGGAGCGCTCTTGCCGAGGATGTACTCGCCGTTACTGACCCGGGAGTAGTACCGCAGGGTCATGTCCGACGGGGGCACCCAGGCGGCGAGGAAATAGTGCTGGATCATGGCCAGCCAGCCATCGGTGATGGTCCGCGACAGGTCCTCGTCTTCCATGTCGCCGAAACTGATCTTCTGGAATTTGTTCTCCGGGCTGTAAATTGCGCCTCCGGTAAAACTGGCGGCCCCGAAAAAGCCGGGGCTTTCACGCTCGGTGGTCCGCCGCAGCTGGCTGTAGTTGTAGCCGCGCCAGGGCTCCCCGGAGGCGTTCTCCACCTCGTGGATCACCCGAATCAGATAGCTGTCCCGCTCGAAGACATAGCGCCGCGTGACGGTAATGCCGGTATCACTGGTCCAGCGGAGGGGTACCTCCAGCTGATCCTGGCCCTCGTCCAGCGCAAACGCCTCGTCAGTGGCACTCCACTGCGCCCGATGCCCCGGCGCCTCGACGTTGTCCCCAACCAGACCTGACTGCGCAAAAAACAGCGGATCGGACCGACCGAGGAGCCGGAATGGGGTGGGGTCGTCCACTGCCAGGGTGTGCTGCAGCAGATCCGCCTGCTGAATATCGCCACCGTCCAGAGCAATCTCGATGTCCAGCAGATCCGTGGTGACCTCGATCACCTCGGCAGACACCTCCCGGGGTGCCTCAACTTCCGGTACCACCCCGGGCTCGGTCACACCGTCCGCCGGGGGGGCGTCCGGTGCCGGCGCATCCGGGCTTACCTCGTCGGGCGCCGGATCGGCTTCTTCGGTAACGGCCGGCGGGGCGTCCGGTCGTCCCGGACCATAGTCCTGCTGCCAGGCGCTCCAGATCAGGAGCATGACCAGGGCAAGCGCGATCAGCAGGAAAAGGCGTTGGTTATCCATCATCGACGGGAACTCGTGGATTTTCGCTCCGGGACAGGATCAAGACCGCCCGGATGCAGGGGGTGACAGCGCAGAATGCGCCGGATGGCGTAGTACCCGCCTCGCAGCGCGCCATGGGTTTCAATGGCCTCAATGGCATAGCTTGAGCAGGTGGGATGGAATCGACAGCATGGGCCCAGTAGCGGGCTGATGCAGTATCTGTAAGCCCGCACAAGGGCGATCAGGAGGGTGCGCATTCGCGGGTTATCCGTTGCCAGAGTCGATCCAGTGCTGCCGATAGTGTAGCGCTTTCCGTCTGCCTTGCGAGGGGCCGGACCATCACCACGACATCCACCGGCGGTAGTGAACCCTGCTGGTGCCGGAAACTTTCCCTGATCAGCCGCTTGAGGCGATTGCGATCAATGGCTCGTGGCGCCACTTTGCGGGAAACAGCCAGGCCCAGCCTTGCCCGGTCAGTGGTCCCCGCCGCGGCCAGAATGGTGAAGTAGCGATCGGCGAAACGTCGGGCCCCGGCAAAAACCGCATGAAAGTCACGGCTCTCGGTCAACCGTGCGGATCGGGGAAAACCGCTGTCGGGGCCCTGGCCGGTCACCTGTTCTATGGGGTCAGGCGGGCCCGTCCCTTGGCGCGCCGACGTGCGAGTATCTTGCGGCCATTGCGCGTCGCCATCCGGGCCCGGAATCCGTGATTGCGCTTGCGCTTGATGACGCTGGGTTGGAACGTCCTCTTCATGACGATGCCGCCTTGTCTGTGTTGATATCGTTGGAAAAAACAGCCGATAAGAATAGTCCGCCGCCAGGATCACTGTCAACGAATGGCCCGTCGCGTCACGGTGACCGGGTTCTGGTACCACTCGGAGGCAACGGTTAGACTCGAGGCAACGCAATGGGCACTGGTGTTAGCCGTGCCTCCACCCCGCGGGATCTGGAGGAAGAGCATCC